>JBDHQC010000183.1:0-2962 GCA_039806815.1 Parachlamydiales bacterium | reverse complement strand
TCCGTTGGCTATTTCAGGACGTTTCACAATAGCGGCAATTTTTTTCAAAGCACCTTTTTCTACAAAAGGGACCAATCGCTGCTTGCCTGCTAAATCGCGCAGACGTTGACCGCCTTGAAGTTCATCTGAAAGTTTTGAATTTTCATTCCAAGTGAGAATAGCGTGCGTATCAAAAGCTTGTAAAATATTAAGCCCCGTAAAGTGTTCCTGATCGTAATAGGTAAATAGTTTATCAGGAGCAAACCCTGTTTCCATTTCAATGGTTTCGGGATCTGTTCCACTGATGACAATGGGGTAATCGGGTGTATCTTTGTTGATAAATAACAACTTGCCCGTTTTTTCTTGGAAATAAAGTGCACCAACTATATCTGAATTTGATGTTTTTAAATGCAGGCATATTTTCTTAGCGACATTATAGTTAGAGATACCCCTGAAAACACAACCCACATCGATGATGGCTCTAATTTTTTTACTTTCAGGATGTTTAGCGATCACTTCGTCGAAAAGGGAACTCGTTCCATCGCCTACCCAAACTTGAAAGCTGTTTCGACATAAAAGATCGATGGTTTGGCCATTCGTTCCGCTTTCAAGGGATACTTCGGTGTTAGCTGGAATCATATTGAGATTGTCTAAAGATGCCGAATATCCAATAAAAGATTTAGGCATTAAAGCGATATTTTGCCCATTGCAGGATGTTTGGTGTTCATACAATTCTACAGAAGGTAAAACGTTGTCCATTACGAAATCAAAGAGTAAATCTAAGCAGTCTTCATTATTCTGTAGAAAGGATTTTTGGATTTTAATAACACTCCTTTCATCTAGCTGATCAATCTTAAATAGATTGTAACCACATGCTCTGAAAAATTTCTTTGCCGTCAGAGTATCTTGAACAGTGTATCCCTCATTCATTTCTTGATTAAATTCTAGTTGTGCCTTCGTACGGAGACGTTCAATAAAATCAATCGTCTGATTTGTAGATAAGCCCTGAACAGCATAGCTAATGAAAGTGTTGGTCATCATGACAAATTGGTTGCAGAACTGTGATTCTTCATCAGGTTGCATGTTTGAAATATAAGGAATGGCTATCGGCGGACGTTCTTCATCGTGCGGCAAGCCAAAGTTTTCATTGACGTATTTGCCGAGCTGTTTTTTTAACCATTGGCTGCCTAACATCCTATTAGCTAAAACAAAGAAATCCGCTATTTTTTTCATATGAAGAGCCTCCTGCAATTCTAATGCGGAGGCAGTGGAAGGATTCGAAATTTTTTTAATCGCCTGTTCCATCGGATGTGAGATAAAATGCGGAATATTGGGAGAGATATTGAGGACATATTTAAATAATTCGTCCATATTTTCGCTAGAAGGTTGAGGCGTAAAGATTTTTATGGCTTCAAGAGTCTCAGGGTCTTCCAAAAACCTTTGGACTACGATTTGAAGCATTTTTTCGTATTGCTCCTCAGTTTGTTGAGGTTGTTTATTTTCACGTAAATTAAGTAATTGCTGGCCTTCGTGTTCGGCTGTTGCAGCAAATTTGATGAGGGACGCGATTAATTTTCCTTGAAGAGAGGGGATAGAGCTGACGCGTCCAAATGGCATATTGAGCTCTTTTAAAGCGGACAAAATGATATGAATTTCATCGATTGTGAAGACAGCTTTTTTTCGAAATATGCTGAGAATTTGTTGCAGAAGTTCGGCTTTTGCTCTGAGCTTTTGTGACTGTTCGGATTGATTTGCAAGTTCCAGCATAGTTTTTTCGTATTTACAGCGCAAAGACTCTAAAGATTCAACGGTCATGTTAATGTATTTCTTATGACGGATGGCTCCTTTACAAGTTTTTTTTATCATGCGCAGATAACTCTTCTTGAATTTATCAGGATGATCATCGAAAACTATAGTTATTTCTTTTTGTCCGAACAGGTTTTGAGAGTAGTGCTTCATATCGTAGACACCCGTTCCATACTGCGCTGTTGGAGTGATGTGAACGGAAAGGTGTTTACCATCAGCTTTTAGATAAGCTAAAATATGGCCAAAGATCAGCGTTTTTCCTTGGCCTTGAATCTTTTGAAAGATAATAGATTTTTTGCCGATTTTTTCTGGGATTGGGCGTAGTGTATCGATTTGATCTTTTTTGAAAAAAAGATTTAAACCACGTTCCATTAATAGGACGGCATCGTGATCTTGTTTTGGATTGTAGTGGCTTTTAACTGCTAATTCTTCTCCAAGCTTTTGTATTAAGATCTCTGTTTCATGGCTTGAGGAATTTTTTTCATATGCAATTTCTAATTTAGCAAAGTGTTTTTGAAGTTTGTGAATATGATGGACTTTGCGTTCTAGCAATAAGTAATCCCCTACAAATTGATAAAGCTGCTGAATTTCTTTTTTTGAATTTAGGTTTGTACACCGTTTGAATTCTTCTTCATCACCTTGTAAGAAGAGCAAAGCACAATCATTAATTGTTAAGGGCTGCTTTTTCTTGGCCAACAAGGCTGATTCATAGAGAAGTCTTTGCTCCAAGTCTTCTGGAGGTTTTTGGGCTAAATTTAAGATTTTTTTACGAAGGAGGCCTAGTTGGATATTTTCTTTTTTATGTAAAGCATTCAATTTTAATTTTATAGATTTCAAAGAAATGTGTTTTTTCAATCTATGGACAATTCTTTTTTGATTTTTCTTTACACCTTCTTGATAGTCTTCATTTAGGGCCTCTATTCCTTTAGCGATATATTCATTGGTTGTTTCATAGATAAAGGGATCGAATTCATCTTCTTCCATTTCTTCAAAGGGAGTAAAAAATTGCTTGTAGACTTTATGGATATCTTCTAACGATGCTTTTTTTGGAGTAAAAGCGAGATTTTTTTTCCGATCATAAGGCGTAAGCCTCTGAAAAGAAATTTCATCCCCTTGTTCTTCGATAACGGGTTCTGCGACCGGATATTTTGCGTTATGTTCCGCAATAAATAAGGTG
>JBDHQC010000039.1:0-13231 GCA_039806815.1 Parachlamydiales bacterium | reverse complement strand
CAAATGCAAGATAATAGAGAAGCAGCTATTATAGCTTGGGTAGAAGACCAACTTGGTGTAGATCCAAATAATGAAATTTATCAGAAATGGAGATATCGTACTTATGTTGGTTTAGAAATTGTAGCAATTGCTTATGGTAGCTATGGACTTGTAAGAGGAGGTATATCTGCTGTAAGATGGCTTAAAACAGAACAGGTTTTAGCAAAATTTGCATGTAAAAACACGGGGAGTAGTAATGGATTTCTTGGTCATCGTGGCTGGGAGTTGGAAAGACATGTATGTCAACCTAATATAAACAGAACTACTTCAATAATGCGCCGGCAATATTCAGGCCATGCGCTTGATCAAATGCAAAATCGTGGTTTCATGCCTTCTATAGTGGAGGATACAATTAAAAATGGAGCAAAATTACCCGGGAATAAATCAGGGGCATCTCGTTATTATGGTTCTATGAATGATGTTTCTGTGGTAGTAAATGAAACCTCAGGAAAAGTTATAACAGTAAGGCCAGGAGATTAAGATGGAATCTGCAAATGATTTTAATAGAAAACAATATCAAATCATAATAGACAAATTAAATATGTATGAAAATGGAACACTAGATTTATCAAGATTAATAGGTGATTTAGAAGTTCTTTTAGGCCATATTAAAGATGAAGATAATAATTGGAGAACGTTATTTTTAAGACAGTGGGGTCGGCTTGAGGATATTTATTCAATAGCTCTTGTTGAAAACTCTCCATTGTCTAAAGTTGATGAAGATAATATTGCAATTTCAATTAATAATATAAGAAAACTAGTTCAAGATGCTTTAAATGATTATTTAGCTCGACCTGATTCATTTATTATAAACTCCGCATCGGTAATAGATAACGATTGGCTTATGTGTCCTTATTGTACTAATGTTTGGGAAAATACATCTCAACAGGCCATGGTAATTTGTCCTTCTTGTAATGAAGCATCAAATAATCCACGTTATCAGAAATAGAAGACTAGGGGGTTCTAAACAGGTAGTTATTTTTAAATTATTATTATAATCACAGATAAACATCATCCATCAAACAGAAGTCCTTCATGATGGGACACAACTCCTTATACGTAAGCGTCAAATAAACTCATCTTGACGATGAAAAAAGAAATTTTTTGCATCAATCATTTACTTACCTACAGAGAGACACGACGTTGGTGATGCTCCCCACAACCTTACAACGGCATTATGTTTTTTCCATTTGGGAGTGGGTATTACCAAACGCTGGCACATAAATTACTTTAGAAATATTCTAAACTGATTACTGTTGCAGCAATTGCCATTAATCAGGCAATAGTTTATGTAGTTTATAGGCATTATGATTCATAAGCCTTCGAAGTACATCTTCCAAGTATTTTCGTGGATTAATCCCAAGTCCACGGCATGTCTGGACTAATGACAGAATAATTCCTCCTGCCATTCCTCCTTCACGACCCTTTGTGTGAAGGAGGGATCAGGATTCCAAAACCCTGGGAAATTCCAAAATAAGAGACAAATATAATGAAAGTAGATGATTTTCTGTGGCTACTAAATTGGTTTCGGGATCATTGTGATGGAGATTGGGAACATGGAAGTGGGATACATATTGATACACTTGATAATCCCGGGTGGTCAATCTCTATTAATTTAGAAGGTACTGAGTTAGAAGGGGTCGAATTTAAAGAGATTCAAGTTGATCGTTCGGATATAGATTGGTTCATATGTTTTATTAAAAATGGCAAATTTGAAGGGCGATGTGGAATATCCAATTTTCCTGAAATTTTAAGTGTCTTTCGAAAATGGGTTGACGTTGTGAATAATTGATTTTACCCAAACGAATCCTTTTGACTCGAAACCATGGTTGAGTATAAAACGATATGACGGGATTGGGAAGTCCCATACTAAAGAGACGTTATGTAAATTGACATCTTTACAGCGACCATCTATTCAGCAAAAGGAATGATTTTTCCAGAAAAGGAATCTTGCTTATTCACATCTTTTTCGTGTTGAATGAGAAAAAAAGAAGGTTTTTTATATTTTAATGCCTGTTTCCATGCTAAAAACCATTCTTTTTCTTTTGGTCCTAGTTCGTTTTGGGCAAAAAAGACTCCAATGGAATTATCCCGAGAAATTGCATGAGTGATAATTTCACCGTGAGAACCATGGGGAGCAATTTCATCAAGCGAGCTAATTTCTATGATAGGAAAGAAATACTTTGCAAGGCGACCGAGTAAACTTTGAGTGTGCTGTGTGTTTCCATCGAGATAGAAAAGTCGCATGCGTCTTCTTTGGGATGCTAAAAGAATCGTAGACCAAGGCCAATAAGGCTGGCAAACCAAGAAAAAAGAAGGTCCATCTAAAGGAATATTCTGCTTTCCTTCTATTGAATTCGCAAAAAATAGTCTAGAGAGTAATAAAGAAGAAAATCGAATGACATATCCAGATATAGAAATGCTAATAATGACAACCATTATAATAGTCAGTATGCCGATAATGACAAATCCTTTATCTGGTGTGACGTGCATTATTTCAGATAAGAAATAAAGGAGTGCAGAAGAGCAAAGAACCCCAATGAACCCTAAGAAATTCGTTGTAGCAACGACTTGGCCTCTTCGAGTTTTAGGACTTGTCACTTGGATATACGAATCCAGTGGAACGAGATACAACCCCCCAAACAATCCCAAAATTGCAACGAGCAGAACAACTACGTATAAGTCATATGAATAATAGTCTAAGAGAAAACAAGTAATTGCCATCCCAAACCCACCTATTGGGACAAGGCCAAGTTCAACTGCTTTCCCAGAACATTTGCCGGCAAGAAGAGAACCTCCTCCTATGCCTAATGCTGTGATGAGAAACATATATCCGCCTTGAATATCTGATAAGTGGAGCATATTCATTGCATAGGGGATCATGTTTAATTGCGCAAAAGATCCAACGAAGAGAAAGAAACTCGAACCAAAAACTGCAGTCAATAAGGAAGGCTCTTGTCTGATGAGCCGGAAATTTCTTAAAATTTCTGAAAGAAAAAATGCCGTGACAGTTTTTTTCGAACCTGCAGGTGGAGTCGTTGGTATTTTTGTGCTCGTGTAAAGGCTAAAAAGAGAAAAGCATAAGGTAATGGTAGAAGCAATGACGAAGTTGCGATTCGTTATATCCGTTAAAAAAGAGGCTAAAAACGTTCCAACGATGATGGCAGTATAGGTAAATGAAGAAATAATGCCATTTGCTTTGGAAATGTTTTCTTTTGGTACAATTTCTGGAACGATACCATACTTGCAAGGACCAAATATCGCACTGTGTGTTGCAAGGAGAAAAAGTGAAGAAAAAGCAAGAAATTTATTTTCATACCAAAAAGCGATAACCCCGAGTATCATGACGCAGATTTCTGCGATTCTCGTGAAGACGATGATCTTTTTTTTGCTGTATTTATCGGCAAGCGTTCCACCAGCAGAAGAAAAAAGTAAAAAAGGGATGACATAGGTTGCGCCAACTCGGGCAAGGATATCGCTTGCAGATCTATGCCCTTCAACTTTGATAAAACAGTATACGATTAAGAGTTTAAATATATTGTCGTTCATTGCGCCGATGAATTGCGTGTAATTCAGGCTAGCAAAGGGGGTGAGAGTAAAAAAAGATTTTATTAACTCGCAAAATTTTTTCATGCGGATTTTCCTTCAAGATTTACCATAACAAAGTTGAAATCCCATAATCAATCAAAATCCCTTGAATACTCAAGGCTGTTTTGTGACAATAATGCAAATTGAAAAAGATCTAGAATATGCCAACATCCGTTTACATGAGCAATCGCTTAGAAGAGCTTTTTGAGGAACTGCAAAATAAAGTTTTTCAAAAAAAGCCCTTTTCAAAAGTCTATATTCTTATATCGGATCGCACGATTAAATCTTGGCTGTATCGAAAACTTTGTAAACGAAGTACCTCAGAGGCAATTCTTGGTTTAGAAATATATCACCTCCAAGATGGTATCTATCAAATTTCCAAGGATTTTTTTTCAAAGGAAGTTCTCCTTCCTCAAACGCTCTTATTTGAAACAGAACAATTTTTGAAAAGAATACGTCAAGGAGAACGTACAGAGCTATCATTAGAAGATGCAAAGGCTATAGAAGATATTTTACAAAATTGTTCAAAAAAAGGATTTTTTCAGCTTGTGCAAGAATTTTATCATCTTGCGTTTATGAAAAAGTACTTTTCTTTAGAACCAAAAGTTCAAAAATATACAGTACTGCATAGTCTTATAAAGCTATTGCCGATCTTTTTAAGACAATTTCCGGATGAAAATATTCAAACAAAAGTCGATATAGATCTTCATTTTTTTGGAATTGTTTCTCTTGGCAAAAAGTTTATCGAAGTGCAAGAACGATTTCGAGCTACGTATTATTATGTTCTTTCGCCTTGCATGATGTTTTGGAGCGATATTTGTTCTGATAAAGAAGCACATCACTATGCAAATCTGTTTTCAAAGCAAAATACATCTCAATCCGGACAAATTGCCTATGATGCCCTACTTTTTGATCGCAATCCACTTTTAGCAAATTGTGGACATCTTGGCCGGGATTTTACTTTGTTGCTCGAAGATAAAACGTTTGACTTTATAGAGCGGTACGTTGTCTACAAGTGGGCAAATGAAATTTTTTCAGATGAAATGCGAATGGATGCTTTGACAAATAAAGCTCAAGATCAAAGCCCTCAATCTCTCCTTGGCATCATTCAAACATCTCTTCTTCTTTTACAAGGGCCAAAAAATGATAAAGTCAGAATGAAAGACGATTCTTCATTTTCCATTTATTGTGCAAAAAGCCTTCTTGAAGAAGTAGAGGCTTTATACGATGAAATTGCTCGCTTTTGCGAAAAGTCAAAAAAGGTACTTGAGCCTTGTTCAATATGTGTTTTAACGCCTTTCCTTGAGCGGTACAGACCGTATATTGAACGGGTGTTTTGTATAAAGCACGAAAATTTCGACTTTGAGATACTGTCATCGGCAAAAGAACAACAGCTTTATAAAAGCTTTTTAGATCTATTTACGCTCGATGAAAAAAGATGGAATAAACAAGCCATCATATCAGTTCTTGAATGTGGTCCTGTACAAAAAAAACTAAAAATTTCAAACGCCGATATGTACCTTATAATTGATGCATTTGATGCACTTGGGTTTTTATGGGGAATGAACGATGAGCATTGTACAAACATATTGAAAAAGGTTGGAATATCTGAGACTAGTTTTGAGCATAATTTTTTGAAAATGGAACGTTCTTTTTTTGAAAAATTTATGACGCAAAAAAGTCAACTCGATGTACATACTGCAGAAATAATTTGTTCTGTTTTTTCATACTTTTCATCTCTTTATTCAGATCTTTTAAAATTTTTTAAAAGTGAAAAAACACCATTTGAATGGGCAAAAGATTTTGAAGAATTTCAAAAAAATTACTTTGAAGTGGATGCAGGAATAGGATTTTACAAAGGATTTTCCACTCTTGCCAAAATAGAAAATGATTTTTCCAAGACAATTGATTTTGAAACCTGCCTTTTCCACTTGCACGAAATTTTTCGAGACATTCGATCAAATTCTTATGAATTTATACAAAAACCTATCGTATTTGCCTCAATTGAGGATGTCCATGCACATCCTTGCAAGATGTTGTGTTTTCTCGGACTTGACGATGATGCATTTACGAATTCATCATTTGAAAAAGAACGAGAATACGGATATTTATTTTTGCAAAACAAAAATCAAGCATGGCAAGTTGCGTGTAAATACTTTTTTATATCAGCGATTTGTGGTGCAAGAGAAAAGCTCCATATTTCCTATCAAGGCTATTCAAATAACAATCGAGAAAAACAAAATCCTCATGATGCAGTCTCGGATCTTTTGCGTTCTATTGATCTTGTAGCAGAGGTAGAAACGGAAAAAAATAACACTACGAATTGCTTAAAAGAAAACTTTTGTTCAATAGAAGAAAAATCCCAATGGAACTTTTTCACAAAAAAAACAAAGACTGACTCTTGTATAGAAATCGAAAAGTTGCGCTCTCATGCAAAAAATCCATTAAAGACCTACTTTCAAAACGCATTGAATATTTTTGTACCATTTTCATTAAATGAAGAGTTTCAAGATCCTGACCTTGCCATTCCCCGTTTTACATTTAATCAAACTTGTAAAGAAATGTTGTTCGAAAAACAAAGTGAACACATTCCGGTATTTCCTACCGGGATCATGAAAGAAGTGCATGCGATTCGTCTTTTTGAAAAGGAAAAGCTTTTCGAAGAAAATCGGCTTAAGCTCAATTTATCCCAAAAGCCACATACTTTAGAGTTCTCATTGCAAAAAGAAAACGTTTCACCAATATCTGTCGAGGTAGATGGAAAAACGATTTTTCTCACAGGAAGAATTGAAGGATGTGTCAGTAATGGTATTATTGTACCTTCAAAAAAATCAAAGCATGCAATGTATAAACATTGGCCTGACCTATTGATATTTGCAGCTCGGCAAAAAGAACTGTTTGGAATAGACGAGTTGTTTTTGTACTTTCTCTTAGATGGAAATGTAGAAAAATTTACCTGTACAAATCCAAAAAAAGCACTTTCTGAATACGTGAGATATTATTTAGAATCGCAAATACAACCTTTCGGGCTCTTTCCTGATGTAATCGATAAATTAAAAAACACTGATTTTACACATACTGAGTGGCAAAATGCTCTTCATTCTTCATTTTATTATCTAGATCCGCATATGAAAATGTTTTTACAAGGGATTTCGCAAGACTTGCTCAAAGAGCTATGGATGAGCTGGCAAATAAAAGCAAAAACAGTTTTTTTGGAAAATCACGATGAATTTTGATGTGCTTTCTTGTCAAAAAATATCCTTTCCTTTACTCGTCGAGGCATCTGCTGGTACCGGAAAGACGTTTACTATAGAACATCTCGTCGTTCGAGCTATATTAGAGCGTTCTCAAGATATAAAAAAGGCATGCATCATTACGTTTACTCGAGCATGTGCAAAAGAGCTATCAATAAGGATACGAAAAGCAATAGAGAACGCTTTAGAAATACTCGAAGATCCAGATGGTTTCAAAAAAGCACCAGATTACCTCAAAGTGTACCATTCAGATATACACCGATTAGAAGCAATAAAGAAGCTCAAAGGGGTTCTTTACGACCTTTCTGCGTGTACTATATCTACGATTCATGGTTTTTGTCTGAAGATGCTCAAAGAATTTAACGGCCTTGAAAATGCTTATGATGCCTTAGGATTTGCATCAAAACGAGATCTTTTTTTAATAATTAAAGATTTTTTAGCACATAAACTTTCATCGTTTGAAATATCAGCTTCAGAAATTTATGTCCTATTAGAAAAATATCAATACGATTTCACTGAACTTTTCGAACAAATTATTACATCGCTTTGGAAAGAAAATCTTTGCGATTTAAAATATTCAAAAACAGTTCAAAATGAGCTTTTTGATAAAATTGCAGCTACTGGCTTTACAAGCGATCAGGTAAATGAAAAGCTTATTTTACTTTCTCAAAATTATACGGGATTTTACGACAAGCAAGGCCTTTTAAAACCGACATTTGAAAAAGCATTTTCTTCTTTTGCAGACCTTTTTGCATATCCCAAAGATGAAGTAAAACTTTGTACATTTATTCGAAATGGCGTTCTTTTTTCTCTTTTGTTTGCAGAATCTGCAAGGAAAAAAAAGTCAAAAGATATCGACGTTGAATTTTTAAATGTACTTTTCGATCTAGAAAAGACTTTTTGTTTGCTTGTAGATCCGGAAAAAATTTTTGAGCGCCTTGTCAAAATAATCAAGCCATTTGTTTTTGAACGGCTTGAGGCATTACATTTCGTAACGCACGATGAACTTTTAGCGCGTTGCAGCAAGCTATCAGAAGATCTTTCATTTCGAAAATTTTTACAGCATCGCTTTGATTTTGTCGTAATCGATGAATTTCAAGATACTGATCCCTTGCAGTGGAATATCATTTCAAAAAGCTTTTTAGATAATCTCTGGCAAGGCTCTCTGTATTTGGTTGGCGATCCAAAGCAAGCAATTTATAGCTTTCGTGGAGCTGATGTCTACAGCTACATCAAGGCCAAAAAATCGTTAGAAAATATACAATGCTTAAACACAAACTATCGAGCATCAAAATCATTAGTCGATGGGCTCAATGCACTTTTTCAAACGAATAAATCTACGATGTTTTTTCTCCCAAAAATTAATGAATCACTCCAAATTCCTAAAATACTCACATCTAATCAAACATGTTCTGAAATAGATGAAAAAGGATCGATTCATTTTTTTTTATCCGCAAATACAAAAGAAACCTCCGAACGTTCAAGTTTTTTTCCATTTATTGCCAATGAAATTAAAAACCTATTCAATAAAGGTGTTGCTCTTAAAGATATTGCCATATTAGTAAGCGATCGATTTCAATCAGAGCGCCTTTGTGCATATTTAAAAGAAAAAAAAGTACCTCATACTATTTGGAAAAAGGGTCATTTGACCAAAAGTGAAAGCTTTTTGTTTTGTCAAAGGATTATGGAGTGTCTCTTTAATCCGAAAAGTAAAAAAACGATCGCGAGACTTTTGATAAATCCACCCTTTTTATTTTCTGAGGAAAAGCTTCTAGAATTTCAAGGAGAATGTAAAGCCGCTTTACATCTGTGGGGTTTATATGCAGAACAATTTTTGAAGATGAAAAAAGTGTATGATCGTTATGGATTTTGTCAAAGTTATCAAAGTTTGATATCAAATTCTTTGTTTAAAGAAAGTATTGATCAGTATAAAGCAATCGATCCTGATTTTTTCTGGGATATGGAGCAGATTCTCTTTAGAATTTCAGAAAATGAGAAATCAATTGCAAAATCGCAAAATGGCATATCATCTTTTTTGCAATCGATGAAAGAAATTGCTCAAGACGAAGATAGTGCAATTAGTCGACCAGGAAATGATGGCGTGAATATTTTAACGACGCATAGAAGTAAGGGCCTTGAATTTGATTTTGTCTTTGCTCTTGGACTTATGTCGAAGACAAAGAAAGAAATTGATTTTTTAGAAAAGGATGCAGAAAAGATAAGGCAGTTCTACGTTGCTGTGACGCGTGCTAAAAAAAGGGTTTACATACCTTTTGAAAGACAGGAAAAGGCAAAAGAGCCAGGAACCAGTTCTCCAATAGAACTTTTTTTGGCTCATCGATTTTATTGTAATCAAACCAAAAAAACGTCTGTTTATGAATGCTTGGATCCTTGTGATCTTCAGGCTGCATTAGATGAATTGTGTACCTTTAAAGAAATCACAAAAAGTGAATATGTAGTTGAAAAAGGTGATGAAATATGTATTCCTTGTTACGAAAGTGAAAAAAATTTTCCAATAAAGAAGCTTGCACTTTCTTATAGCGAAAGATTTACGTCATTTAGTCATTTAAAAAAACAAAAAGGTCCGACGCATGATCTTTTTCAAAACAGTGAAAAAAAATCATTTGTTTGTCCCTATTTTCCTATGGGATCAATCGTCGGAACATTCGTTCATGCGCTTTTGCAAAGTTTTTTACAGAATAAGGAACTTTTGCACTCAAAAGAAAAGCGTAAAGCATGGCTTACAAATAAACTTAAAAAATCGTGTCTTCAAGCATATGAAGAAACTATTTCCGAGTTATTTTCCAAGCTATTAGATATTCCTTTTACAACGCAAACTGAACAATTTTATCTTAAAAATGTAAACCTCCTCAATGAGGTGGACTTTTGCTACAAGGAAAAAAATGATTTTGTCCGTGGTGCGATTGATTGCGTTGTAGAAACAGAAAATGGATATTACATCATTGATTGGAAAACAAACGCATTGGGTGTAGAAAAAAGCGCATATGAACGAAAAAACCTTGAAAAAGTAATAGAAGACTCTTCATACCTTCTACAGGCAAAAATATATGGTGAGTGTTTGAAAAGAAACGCTTTGCCATTTTGTGGGGTATTTTTCGTATTTCTTCGTGGTTTATTCTATTCTGATGAAGGAGATGATCTTGGTATTATTTATTTTCCTGAAGGTTTTTTATGACAACACGAAAGGAGTATCTTTTACAACTTGAAGATCAAATAGAACCGTTTGACTTATTTTTCGCCTCAAATCTTGAAAATCAGTTGCAGATACAAAACGACTCACTCTTTTTTTTGTTTTTGCACCTTGCTTTTGCTTATCGAAATGGCGTTGTTTTCATCGAACAATCAGAAGATGGGATTTTTCCAGTTCTTTTTAAAAATGACGATTTAAATGCACTCATTTCAGAAGGTTTTTTAGAGCTTCAAAAATGCTCACACCCTTTTTGCGTATTTGAAGAAAATAGGCTTTATCTCCAAAAAGCACATGCTGATCTTAAAGCGATAGAATTTCACGAAAAAAGGCTTCGTGCATCTTTACCTTCGCATACATTTGGCAATATAGAACAAAAAATTGAAGATCTCGAACAAAAAAATCAGTTATTGCCCGAGCAGCTTTTAGCAATAAAAAAAGGATTAACAAAAACGCTTTTTGCCATATCGGGAGGGCCTGGTACGGGAAAGACGCATACAGCGGGTTTTTTTTTGAGTATAGTCCTTGAAAATATAAAAGAGCAAAATTTTCGCATAGCACTTACAGCACCTACTGGAAAAGCAGTCCATAATTTGTTTAAAAGCTTAAAAAGAGCTATTTCGAACTTTGTGAGTTTTGACGATTATGTCGATGTAAAAACAATTCACGGCCTTTTAGAAAAAGGGTTTTCGAGATTTCACAAAAAAGTTACAAGATCTCAGTATTTTGACTACGATCTCATCGTTGTGGATGAAAGTTCAATGATTGATGCTCACATGTTGCAAGAGTTTTTATCCAAAGTACCAAATGGTGCGCGAGTTTTATTTTTAGGAGATCCTCATCAGTTGCCACCTGTAGAGCCGGGCGATGTTTTTCATTTACTTTTGAACGATGAGAACTTTCATCAAAAGCTTACAAAATGCATGAGATTTGATGGTCGAGGGTTAATCACTTTAAGTCAAAGCGTGTGCACAAAAGATGTGCAAGGCGTATTTTCTCATTTTTTTCAAGGTGATTCCATTCATTTTTATGATTTTGAAGGATTTGAATATGAAGAAAGAAAAAAAATGATCGTAGATAAAATTGACGATTTTATCTTTAGACTTGGGGAAGCTCTTATAAAAACAGATAGTCCTGAAGAATTTTTTACAGTATCGCAGCGCTTCAAATTTCTTGCTCCATTTCGCCATGGGACCTTAGGATGTAACAATATCAATGAATACACCATGCAAAAGCTGCAAGACATTCTCCCTAAAAAATATCGCACATTTATGCCGATACTCGTAACAAAAAACGACTTTGAGCTTGGTATAACAAATGGAGAAGTTGGACTTTGTTATGTAAATGATGAAAAAAGAAAGGAAGTATTATTTGAGGATGCCAAGTCATCAGGCTTTCGACAAATTCCATTATCTCTCATTTCTGAGTATGAAGAAGCTTATTGTCTTTCTGTTCATAAAAGCCAAGGGAGTGAATTTGAGAATGTGTTTTTACTTTTTCCTGAAGAAAGTATAGCTTTTGGCTCGCGAATGCTGTACACAGCGATAACGAGGGCAAAGAAAAAGTTGGAGATTATATCGAGTGCAACCACAATTAAGAATACAATTGAGCGCACTTGAAGAAATCAGATTTTTGGATTATTATTTCTCGGGTAAAGCCTGAATAGCTCAGTTGGTAGAGCGGCGCATTCGTAATGCGTAGGTCGTAGGTTCGAGTCCTGCTTCAGGCAAGTCTTTCAACTTCTTGTATATCAACTACCTAGAAATTCTCTTTTTTCTCTGATATACTTGTAGTTTTAGAGAGGAAAATTCTGTGAATCTGCGAGTCAAAAAATTTTTTTCTTACTACAGGCCATATTTAGGATTGTTTTGTCTCGATATGGTATGTGCTCTTATCGTATCGGCAATTACATTGGCAATTCCATTGTGTGTAAGGTATATCACCAAAAATTTGCTCGAGGTCCAAAATCCTGATGTGCTTTTTCAAATCTACACGATGGGTGGGGTTTTACTTTCTTTAATCGTCATTTATGCTGCATGTCATACATTTATCGACTATCAAGGGCATATGATGGGAGCTTTGATGGAAAAAGACATGCGTAATGAACTTTTTGACCATTATCAAAAGCTTTCTTTCAAATTTTACGATGAACATAAAACAGGAGAGCTTTTGACTCGAATCTCACAAGATTCCTTCGATCTTGCTGAATTGTATCATCACGGCCCTGAAGATATTGTCATTTCAATGCTCAATCTTATTGGGGCTTTTGTCATTTTACTTATTATCAATGTAAAGCTTGCTCTCATCGCTTTTTCGTTTCTGCCGGTCATGGGCATTTATGGATATTATTTTAGTAAAAAAATGCATGCTGCATTGAGGAAAAGTAGAGATAGAATTGGCGATATTAACGCACAAGTCGAAGATACACTGTCCGGAATTAGAGTTGTGCAATCATTTACAAATGAGGAAATCGAAAAAAAGAAATTTTCTTATGAAAATAATCGTTTTGTCGAAAGTAGAAGAGATGGTTATAAGAGCGAGGCGTATTTTTATGAGGGATTGCTTACCTTTACGCAATTATTAACGGTCGCGGTTGTCATTTTTGGTGCAGTTTGTATCGTAAAAGAGTCACTAGATTTACCGGATTTACTTACCTTTTTATTGTATATCGGTATCCTCATTGAGCCAATTCAAAGACTTGGCAATTTTACAAGGTTATACCACGAAGGAATTACCGGGTTTAATCGTTTCATGGAAGTGCTAGAGGTAGAACCTGATATACAAGATGCTAAAAATGCAATCGAATTAACCAAAGCCAAAGGAAACATAGAATTTCTGAATGTGAGGTTTCAATATAAAGAAGGCTACGATCACGTTTTAAAAAATATATCGTTGGATATAAAAGCAGGAGATTACCTTGCAATAGTAGGCCCTTCTGGCGTTGGAAAAACGACTTTATGTTCGTTGATTCCGAGATTTTATGAAGCTACAGAAGGAGAAATTTTAATCGATGGAAAAAATATAAAGGACTTTACCTTACGATCTTTACGGAAAAATATAGGACTTGTCCAGCAAGATGTTTATCTTTTTTCAGGAACTGTTCTGGACAATATTCGGTATGGCAATCCCAATGCAAGTGAAG
>JBDHQC010000182.1:0-3020 GCA_039806815.1 Parachlamydiales bacterium | reverse complement strand
CGGGCAAAAACCCTATCTGTAAACTAATTTCTTCAATCGTCGGTTCTTCTTCGAAGACTAAAAGTTTAGAATTTTCTATACACCCCCTGACATACACAAAGTATTTTTTATCTTTTGGAACGATGAGAATCTGTTCGTTTTGTAATTTTTGATCAAAATTGAGACGTTCTAGAAGAGCATCTTTTTCTAAACTCACTCTACATAACGCATCTTGAACCTTTGACCCATAAGGTAATTTGAGAGTTTTTTCTTCTATAACAGCACCGCAAACATAGACGGAAATATCGGGAAACTCTACTTTAGGATATGAATCTGATTGTTTTTTTCTTACAACGGCAAGTGTGATGCAGAATATTGCTAAAATAAAGAGGGCGACTTTTTCTTGAAGTACGAGCTGTTTTTTTTCTTTTGACATAAGCATGAAAAAGGCTGCTCAAAAGCAGCCTTTTTTGGTTCATTAATTATTTCTTTGCATATTGTAATAGGCAAAAGCTAGTCCAAAGCCTACGCAACTTGCTGTAAGTTGAGTTCCAACGAGCCAAGGATTATCTTTTTGAGTCATTAAACCGATAGCGATTGATCTGACAACATCTGAGATTCCATTCAAATATTGCTCTTGTTTCCATTCATCTGTTTTTGACGAATCTGCATTGTAGATCTTTGATGCAATGATTGCGCCATGGATAAGCCAACCTGTTGCCCCTAATGCAGCTTGCGTATCTTTCAAATTGAAGTCATATCCATTTGGAAGTTGATAGACGACCATTTTTGCACATTCTTGTGTTATCACACCACAACGTTCGAGCAGGAATGTAAATCCTAACACATCATAGGCAGTTAGCAATACCTTACTCAGTAAATGTAAGCTCAAACCATTTTTAAATGCTTCTCCGGAAACAAATCCATTTATTTTGCAAGTCAGCGATTTAATTGATGTCACCTTGCATAATGTATCCATGTGTTCTTCAATGCCAGGGTAAACCGGCAAATCAACAGGAAGAAGTCCTTGTTTGTCTATGATATTTGCAAGTTTTGATGCAGAAGACAATAAAATCGCAACCTGCTTCAAACCGTCTACACCAGATACATATGACGATGCGCATTGTACAGCGTCTGCCAGGTTTACATATCTACTCTGACCAAACGTGATAGCCTCTTTAACTGGAGGAATTTCTTTTATATAATTTGATGAGTCTTCTACACAATTAGAGATTCCTTGATATGCATTTTGCATATATTCATATATAGTACTTCCCATTCTAGTTGTTCCTTATTCAAAATTTCGTTATCTTCACAAAAGAAATAGTATAAGCCACTTTGGCTTTGCTCTGCAGCCTTACCTCTGCAGCAGTTACAACTCACAAAATGAACCTTCTTACGATAACATTTTGTAAAATGTTACTCTAGGCAACATCTTCAAACTTTTCATTAAGAATGCATTGATTTTCTGCAAACTTGAAATTTTAGCTTGAAGAAAGGGGGATCATAGCAATGAGGAATGTTCTTGTAAATAAAAGAGTTTCATGAACACACAGTAAACTGGGCCTCAGTGATTCCATTCAAGAAATCTTGGATAGAACAGACAGGTTTGGATTCGACTTGGACAAGCAGCGGTTTAAGTGCGCCTTTTTTAGTGCCGATTAATAATGATTTTTTATTCAAAAAGCGACATTCTGAAGGAAGAATTTGCACATCTTCTATTTCGCTCTTTAAAATTTTCATGCGCTTTTTTTGTCCGCGAATTTCGACAATACAATACACCCCAGGCTTTGGACTCAGTGCTCGAATTTTATTGTGAATTTCAAAAGCACTCGTATTCCAATCAATTTGCAAATCACGAGGCAATACTTTGTCTGCAAAAGTCACTTTCGACTCATCTTGAACGATATCTTGAACGGAACTACGTTCAAAATCGTTTAAGACCTGAAAAAGAAGATCGATCCCAAGATCGCAAAGAGCTTTTGATAACTCTTCAAAATTCATATCTGTTGGAATCGGAATTGCTTTTTGCTTCAGGATATTTCCAGCATCGAGCTTCTTTGTCATGCGTATAATGCTTATCCCGGTTTCTGTATCGCCATTTAAAAGGCAGCGCTGCATGGGAGCCGCTCCCCGATATTTTGGAAGAAGGCTTGCGTGTATATTGATGCATCCGAACTTTGGAAGATCTAAAATAGCTTGACTTACAATTTCCCCATAGGCAACGACGACAAAAATATCTGCGGAAAACTGTTGCAATGTAGAAACAAATTCGGGAGTCGAGCATTTTTGAGGTTGAAAAAGAGGGACATTTGGAAGG
The DNA here is from genome assembly GCA_039806815.1 of Parachlamydiales bacterium. Lineage (GTDB taxonomy): Bacteria > Chlamydiota > Chlamydiia > Chlamydiales > FEN-1388 > JBDHQC01. The sequence goes on along the minus strand of JBDHQC010000182.1, from coordinate 721 downwards.
ATTTGTTCTGCAATTTCTTTAACGGCAGTTTTTTGAGGCTGCAAGTTTCTTCCTTGTGGTTTATCGGGCTTTGTTACAATAGCAACAATCTCATGAGCATGAGACTCTTGTAAAGCCTTTAAAACGCGACTTGCAAAAACTGGTGTTCCAAAAAAAACAATCTTCATCAGAGGTCTATCTTAACTTTCCAAACATTCTTGAGGAGCAAAAGTCCATCGACGCATATTTTTCCTTGAACGAATTCCTTCAATTCCAATCAGACCACGACGAGATGTATGGCAAAACTCTATGATGTGTTGAATTTGTTCGATCGGTTCTAATTCATTCTGTATTCGAATTAACGCCTCTTGCATGGAAAGCCCGGAGCGATAAATGAAGCGAAAAGCACGACTGAGTTGTGTTCGCACGTCTAACGAAAATCCATGTCGTTTTAATCCAACGAGATTGAGAGCTGCAACGTAATAAGGAGATCCGGCTCCAATTGTATAGGGAAGAACATCTCTTGGCACTCTACTCATTCCCCCAACCATTGCATAGGCTCCAATGCGAGAAAATTGATGTATTGCAGACAAGCCACCAATGACTGCGCAATCTTCGACGATGACGTGACCTGCTAAAGTTGCATTGTTGGAAAGAATAACCCGATTTCCAAGATGGCAATTGTGGGCAATATGACTATAGGCCATGAGTAAACAGTAATCGCCAATTTTTACTTGAGATC
>JBDHQC010000038.1:0-13372 GCA_039806815.1 Parachlamydiales bacterium | reverse complement strand
AATGATTCTTCGTTGTCATGTAATGAATAAGATGATTCGCCTATCTGGTGACAATTAAATAATTTACTATATTAAATGTTTTTCAAATATTTATCTTTTTGTCTTTTTCAACAAAGCCTTGCAGTAGCAAACAAATCTGATACTGAGCCAGAACCTTTTCTTGAGTGGAAATATCGACTCAATAAGGAATCAGGAGAAGAGGAATTAGATTCAATCAAATTGTCAAATGGAAAAATACTAAATGAAGAAGGCCTCAAAACAGCAATAAAAAAAGCTTCTGGTACATCTGATCTTCTGACAGGCGAAAGAATTCTAAAAAAGGTTTCTCATGGTTTCTCAAATGAAAGCTACGAGTATCGTTTGAATGAAGTGTCAGCTCTACTCCCTGCTTTACACCCAAAAAATGAAACTGAAGCCTTACTTCTTGGTCAATTTTTGGCTCTAAATGACTCAGGAATGAAATGTCTTCGACTAGCTAACCTTCCAGATCAAGGATTCTATCATAGAGAAAGGTATTTTGCTTTAGCTCACAAATTATTAAATACAGCCAATCAAACCATGCAGACTGTTTTGAAATATCGATCTGGAGGACAACAAACAATGCAAGTTATACATGTGCATAATGAAGGCCAAGCTATAGTAGCTCAAAATCTCTCCCCCTTAATCTCTGATGAGGGGCATAAGAAAAAATTTTGAAACTGAACCCCATGGATCAAAATGACTCAATGTTGTGCAAAAAGTAAAAGATCGCAAAAGCAATGTTTAAAATGGGCTGTACGGGGGAGAAGTACATGTCATATGCATGGAGGCACTTCTAAAGGACCAAAAACAAAGGAAGGAAAAGAACGTTCTCGTGTGGCGGCTCTTCGTCATGGGGGATGCACTAGAGAAGCCCAGTTTATTCGCAAAGAAGTCCTGACTTTAATTCGTCAAAGTAAAGATCTTTTGAAGGCAATTTACTAAGGCTATCATATTTTTAAGATCTATGTTTCATCTTCTTTTCACAATGTTTCTTACAAGCCCGGTCTTTCAACCAGCTCCTTCCAATTATGATCGATTTCATGCTGTTTTCTTCGAACTCCAATTTTATTTCTGACAAAAAAGATCTATAATTTTTTCTAAAAAAATTAAAAAACAATTTCCAGTACTGCATAATTATTAAAACAATTAAACTTGCAACTATTTATCATTAAAAATGGAATTTTAAATGGAAATCGTTCTGTATATATTAGCTACCACTCTTTCAGTGTTGTTATTGTTTTCTACAAGAAGTTGCAGATTACATAAAGAAACAACCTTAGAACTTAATGACAAACTCCAAAAGGCCAACGAGCTTATAAGAGAATTAGAAGTAAAAGAATCTAAAGCATCTACTTTATCTAATGAAAGAAATCTGAGTATAGAGAATCTCTCTATTACAATAGCAGATTTGAGAAAACAAAATAGCAAACTTATAGAAGAAAATGCCATCTTAAAAAACTCCTTGAGCATGAAAGAAACGACGATAGAAAAAATAAATTCTCAGCATTTACAGGATCTTGAAAACACTCGGAAAACACTCATTTCTGAGTTTAAGTTACTGACTACTGAACTCTTGAAAAGTAACTCTAAAGAATTTGCTGAAAGCTCTAAAGAAAAAATCGAACAATTGCTTTCCCCATTTAAAACAAAAATAGAAAATTTTGAAAGGAGTATCCAAATTAGCCAAAACGCTGCCACACAAGAACGTTCCAGTCTGAATGCTAATATAAAATCGATTGTAGAAAGCAATACAAACTTAGCAAATAAAGCAGATCAATTAAATAAAGCTTTAAAAGGGGATATCCAAAGACAAGGCGCTTGGGGAGAGCTTGTACTTGAAACTGTTCTTAAATCATCAGGTTTAAGAAAAGGATTTGAATATATAATTCATGGTGAAGGACTCGACTTGCAAAATGCTGAAGGCCAGCGCCAACAACCAGATATCATTATCAATTTGCCTGATGATAAACATCTAATTATTGACTCTAAATCATCCTTCCCTCACTACCATGATTACCTATCAGCAGAAACTGAAACTGAAAAAACTGATAGTTTAAAAAAATTGATTGCTTCTATTCAATCTCATGTTAAAGCACTTAGTGAAAAGAAATACCATTTCTCTGAGGCTCTTAATACCCCTGATCTAACTTTAATGTTCATTCCAATAGAAGCAATGTTTTCTCTAGTGGTTGAAGCCCAGAAAAACATTTTTGAAGATGCATGGAAAAAGTCTATAATAATTGTTAGCCCAGCAAATCTTCTTGCTATTCTCCGAACTGTTGAATCAATTTGGAAAGTCGAACGTCAAAATCGAAATGCTCAAGAAATAGCAAATGAAGGCGGCCGTCTACATGACAAGTTTGTAGACTTACTTTCCAATCTTGAAGATCTAAAAACCTCTTTAAATAAAGCTATGAAAAATCATGATGATGCAATGCGAAAATTACAAGGGGATGGCAATATCATTAAAAAAGTTCAAAGATTAAAAGAATTAGGCTTAAAAACAAAAAAGTCTATACCTGCAAAATATTTACAAAACCAAGAAGAAGCTGATGAAATTACAAATCAAATAGATTATGATACCAACCCCACCTCTCCTGAAGAAGACCTCTCGAATTTATTCTTGTAACTCTATAATGAAACCGGAGAAAATCAACAAAATTTGTAACATGCAGAATGACAAGTATTTTTCCGCATTTTTTCCGCAAATGGCCTGAATTTAAACGCATTTTTCTGAATCAATGAGAATATTTGTTTTCTCACTTGTCTAGAAAAATGAGGCTCTGACATACTCTAATGTATTCAGAGTTTTCTCATAAATGGGTCTCATAATCCGTTGGTCCCAGGTTCAATCCCTGGTTGCCCCACACTTTCATAAGCATCTGTGAGCGATTTCTAGATATCAAATTTGCTTCCCAAAGCTTTTTTAAACCATGCAGGTACCTGATCTGTTTTCATTTCAAGCACATGTCCATCAGTAATTTCTGCCAACCAGATGTGTTCGTGAATCGAGTTATCAAAGATATAAGAACGATTAGTAAATTGGACAGCCTGAATCAACAAATCAAGAGAGCGTTTATAACGGGTTACAATCTTATCTTCCGGTACAGAATGGCCACCCATTTTGACCCGATAACGAACACGCGAGATATTGATAGAGGGATCTTCCATTGCAACATAATAAAGATAGGTTCGATAGCCTTTTTTCTGTGCCTTATGGAGCAACTCCACCTTATCTGGAAAAGACATTACAGTCTCAAAAGTGAAAGATTTTGAGCATTCAATGAGCTTGTTACGGATAAAATCTGCTGCGACTGAGGCAAAATAAGCATTGACTTTCACGTCATCAAAACTTAATTTCTCATCGTTAAAACGCAGGCTATGCACATCATCCAGCAAATCAACTGCTTTAAGAAGTGATGAATGGATGAAAAAGTCTATTATTTCCTTTGCCGTCGTTGTTACTTGATAGGCTTGAAGGTCAAGGAAACCACGCTCGCAAATTTCGTTTTCGATCTCATCCGGATTAATATATATTCCGAGCAATTCAGGACGGATTATGGATTTGAATGTGCTTTTTCCTGAACCATTGGACCTGCGAACATACGAAGACGCGGAATTCCTTTATTCATTGAATTTCCAACCTCTGACCTCGTGTTACAGGCGTTGATGGTGGAAGACGTTTGATGAATTTTTGTTTTCCATCAGGAAACACCTCCACAAGATTCCCATTTTCACTTATAAGTACGCTGCTGCCGGATGCTAAAGCCGCCCAATACGCTTGCTTGAACGCCACATCAGCTAATTCGGGAATATGTTCTTCTAAAAAACACATCGCTTCTTCACTAAGTGTCATAGTCGATCCCTTTGTTTAGTAGTCATATTAACATGTCTTTAAATTGAATTAAAGTTTCCATTTATGAAGAACATAACAGAGGAATAAATAAAAAATTATATTTTGAAAGAGAAGTTTTCTTCGAGCTCGGCATCTAAAAAACCCCAATATCAACTATTGAAACCGCGATCTTTCCGATGAGCATGATTAAAACCGTATTGGCTACCACTCTCTGGGTCTTTAGCCTATATAAGGATTTCAAGATTTACAGATTCGGAACGATACTCGAGCAGATTTTATTGAGCAGTTTCCAACCCCGAGTTTCGGAAACAGATGGATCCTTTTCATTCTAAATTTGCCACTTTCATGGCAAGAGCGATAATAATCTATGCTGATCGAATGCTATCTTAACCTATATGGAGATTGCGTAAGAAATTTTGAAAAATGAAAGTTCAGAATACAGATGCGCAATTGTCGCTCCATGACGCGACAATTTACAGCAAAGGATTCCCCGTTCTTTCATGTCCCTCCTAATCTATATCACAATTTTCACGATACTCTTGATTAGACAAATGTGCTAAGATGATAGGAATTGTGCTAAGATGATAGGAATTCAACAAAACTACGATGAAAAACAGACCTAAAATTTCCATTTATATTTCGACAAGCATAGATGACCACATAGCTCGGAAAGATAACAGTCTAGATTGGCTTGATCGAGTCGGAAGAATATGCAAGAAGACACGACTTCAAAACGATGTATTGCTATGCGAGAGAAATGGCGATTCCATTTTACCAGAAAAGCAAATACGTGTTGGAAGGAAAGTTTTTTGATGAACATGGAATTATACATCAGAAAATGAAAAAGTCGATGGAGAAATGTACGTAAATTAGAATTGCTTTACTAACATCCCCTTACAATGAAATCAGAAATTGTCTAAGGAAAAACCACCATGCAGTCACAACAATATTGGAATGAGATAGGACCGAAAAAGATATTTGAAGATCCCCTCTATGTAGATAAGCTTTCGTCTTTTTTATTACCAAATGCGCATATTGTCGAATATGGATGTGGTTATGGAAGACTGATGCGCATCTTAAAATCGGCAGGGTATCATAATCTTATCGGGTTTGATTTTGCGCAAAATATGATTACAAGGGGGCTCAAAGAATACCCCGATCTCGATCTGAGGCTATTAGAAAAAGCAGGATCTCTCCCGTGCGATAATGAATCTGTTGATGCCATTATACTGTCAACTGTACTCTGTTGCATACCTGATGGCAAAGAGCTAATTGCATTGATCGATGAAATCAGACGAGTCTTAAAAAGGAAAGGAGTGTTGTACATTACTGATTTTCTTATCTGTGAACATCCACGATACACAGAAAAATATGCTTCTGGATTGCAACAATTTGGAGTGTATGGAATTTATACAACAAATGAAAATCTAATAGTCCGGCATTTTAACACTAAAGTCATTATGGATTTATTAAGTTCATTTGATGTTCAGTGGTTTGAGCAATTTGACTTTAAAACGATGAACCAAAATCAAGCACGCACATTTTGCTGCATTGCTCAAAAATCCATATAGATTTTGATCTTCACTTGAATGATGAAACTTTTGATTATCCCCGTTGCGAAAGAATAACTGTATACCGTATTTTCTTTTTCTTGTCGTCAATAGTCACGCGTCCTGGTTTTTGAATGATTTCCATTTCTGTACTATCATCGATAAATTGAGTAGGATGTTGTCGTTGCAAATTTTGCATTCTATTTGCAATTTGAAGTTCTTCCATAGGTTGGAAGATAGTATCATTTGCAGAATCGATAATAGATTGATTAAATTGCCTGATTGAAAAGTAATGATGAAAAAGAAGATTCGAATTTTTCTTTGAAAAACAGTCTGTAAATACCCCTTTGTACACCGCTTCTTTTCCTTTTTCATATCGATTTATTTTACCAACAAGAGAAAAATGTGGGTTTTTTTCATTTGACCATGTGCTCTTTTGCCCCCAAATGAGAGAAATGAGTGTGATGCAAAGTGGGTAGCTATGAAACATCACCTGCTCTTGTTTTGCTTTTGGAGAAAGTTTTGAATAGGATTTTTCCAAAAGACATGAAGATGCTGTTTTTTCCGAAAACCACGCGCTTACTCGAGAAGCCATTACAATCTCTTTAATTGAAAAAAGTTGATGATGTAAAAGTGGAGACCACGAGTTTGAGGTGATAAGTGGTGCAACTGTGATCTCTTTTTCTTTTTCGGGTTCTTTCTCATTAATCTCAGCTATTCTTTTATTATATCGTCTTCTTCCTTTCCCTTTCTTTTTTTCAGAAGTTCCTATTTTTTCCTGTTTAATATGGACTAAATACTCATCCTTTAGATCTTTTTCTCCAGATGGGACTTGTTCTTCGAAAAGAACTTGCACTTGTTCTTGCTTTTCAAATTGCGATTCAATCGCTTCAATAAAAGTTAGTGTAATAAAAAGATCATTGATTTTATAAGTTATAGAATTATGCTGCATTTGATCTAATTCAAAAATAAGACTGACAATCCCGGAGATATTCTCACCTGAATCAATCAAGATCTTCAATTTTTCAATTTTTTCTCGAAAAAGAGAAATGTTTTCTTGTTCAGTTGCCATTGAAGTTTGAGCCGCTTGAGAAATATCTAAACACAAAAATGCCATCTTCTTTTGAAGAGAATCATCATCGAGTATCTCTTGTCTAGAACGTTCTTCTAAAACAAGAAGATCTTTGAATTCTTGTAGTTTAATTTTCGAAAGTCTTATTAGATCAAAATTGACTCTGGTTTTGAGATTTTTGAAATACGGTAAATTATGTTCTAACTTTTTTGCATATGCTTTATGTATTTTGTACTTTATGTCGAAGAACTCTCGTGAAGTTTCGTCTATTGAAAAAAGTGTCTTCAATAGTAAATCAATCATACAATCTTGTGGATTTTTGAAATAAAGTGTTCTTTGAGGCAAAAGGACTTCGCGAAAAAATTTTCGCAATGTATTTGTTCGGATATCGTATACTTTTGTTTTTTCAAATTCTTCTGGAGTGTAAAGCATCTGAAAATCATAACATTCACGAATTGCTTCTTTTGAGAATTTTTGCCTTTGTAAGGAACATTGTACAGTTGCATGTAATTCCCTATATATCCTATCGAGTTCACTTTTTTTCTGGATAAATGGTTGAAGTGAATCGTTGAAAATATCCATTTGCTCAAAACAGAATTTTACTGACTCTCGTGCTGGCAACTGGAAAAAATGCATAAACTCCGGACTTTTCGTCATTGCACGATAACTCTCATGGAATTTTTTTAACTCTTCAGAAAACACATCTCCTTCTTGCTTCATACAAGCAACAAAGAAAGGATTAACATTCAGATCGTTTACAACTAAGTGCTCTGCCATTTTAGAAAAGAAACACGAAATGAGATACGTTTCCCAGACAAACAATGTTTTTCTCGAATCTGGTTTAAGATTCTCAGAAAGATTTACCATGTACTTGAAAAGTTCATTGTTTTCCCCTTTTTGCAATTTTGTTTGTAAATGCATTACAATCGCTGCATTTTGAGATGATTTTACTTCGATCTTCTCGTAATCTATGCGATATTTCCCTACGAATCGATCGCAAGGTACAAGTGAGCCATCATTTTTAGAAAATTCATAGTCAAAGAGATGCTCAAGAGAAGTAAATATATGTTGTAAAACCATCTTATTAGTTGTTGAAATCTCAACTTGAATTTTTGTTAAAATCTCGACCCCTTTTTTTATATCTAAAGGAGATAAACTTCCAATTTCTTGTGAAAGAAGTGAATTTATTTGATAGTCATAATCATCGCAAAATATTCTGTCGCGCATTGGCTTTAAAACTATTTCAGATAATTTTATAATTTCTGACGAGTTTGTTTTGTTCGCAAATTCTTGAACATGAGAAAAAATCAATTTCCATTTCTCAAGTGATATCTTCAATACTTTTCCTTCTAAAACTATATTAGAAAATAAAGATGAAATTTTATTAATTATTGATAAATTATTTTGATTGTTGTTATCAGTTGACTTCACCAAATTAAAATTATTATCAAAACAATATTCGTTTGGGTGTGTATTATAAATATTTAAAGCTATATCAATTTTCTGTAATTCAGATACAGAATTTCTAGCTGCTTCCATTTTATGCACCATTATTATAATTTAAAAAAACATTATAAAATAAATATTATTAAAAATCAAAAATTATTAATTTTAATAATTTAAATCTTTATATTTGGCAAAAAATGATTTTAAATTTATTTCTTTTCAAAAAAGCGGGATTCATCAATACGAATATTATGAAAAAATTTGAAAAATGAGGGAAGTAACTATGTTGACGAATCATTTTACTATAGTTCAAATGACTAAAAAAGCACTTTGGTTTGTTTTATTTTCGACGATGCTTTTATGCACCGTTTATGCCAATGTTTTTCGTTTTGTGGTGTAGGCTGATAGCCGTGCACCGAAAGGAGACCCTGCATTATTTAATCATGACATTCTTGGTTTTATTAATTCTCAAGTAAAGGTCTTGAACCAAAACCATCTTTTGCATTTTTTTTGGGTGATATGGTCAATAGAGGATGGAATGCAAATTATAGCCATAATAATTTACTCGATTGGCAAGCGTTCATGAAAGAAGGACTCGAAGACATACCTTTATATGTAGCAATTGGCAATACAGACTTGTATGGAACCACAGGATGGACTGAATATCCTTTGCAAGCACAATATCAGGATGTTTTTAAATCCTTACCAAACAATGGTCCTCCTCATTACAAAAAACTTGCCTATTCCTTCGAATATGGAAAAGGATCAAAGCGTTCTCTTTTCGTTATTCTCGATTCTTTTGGATTTTTTAATGATCAAGGAAATTGGACAAATTTTGATAACGGCTATGACAATGAGCAGATCAAATGGTTTGCAAACAAAGCAAAAGGCTCAACTGCTAAACACAAATTTACCTTGACCCATGGGCCTGCCTTTTCTGTAGAAGGGTTTCCGGTTCAAGATTCTGTAAGGACGATATGGAATATCATGGAAAAAACCGGATTTGAGATGTTTTACTGTGGACATGAGCATATCTTTTCTCGATGGACCATTGGTAAGAAAGAATATCCTGAATCAATTCGAAAGATGACTCAAACCATAGTTGGAAGTGCAGGAGCAACTCCTGATAACCCCCCGCCAATGTCAAAGTAAATCCGAAAAAAGCACACATTTATAGTGGCTATACATTTGTAGTAGTAGATGTAAAAGAGGACAAAATTGTGCAAAATTCCTACGCCGTCATACAAGATGAACAGGGAAACTTTACTACGAAAAAAATAGATAGATTTGTCATTGCAAAATAGATTTGATCTTGTGAATGACTGCAGATTTATAGGATTTTTCGAAAAGATCTCGTGCCTAAAGTGTTAGTAATAACCTAGGCACGAAATGTTACTCAAATGTCCAGGTCAGTTTTTATTGTTATAAAAATGAAAGCTCTTAAGATAAGAGTGATGGTGAAGTTTTTTCACTATTGCTTCCTTGAGAACATGTTTTTTTAAATCTTTTCCGTGTTTATGTTCTATTACGTGCTTAACAGCGTGATAGACCTCTTTTGTTTTGCTTTGAGGATGATGTTTATCTTTGATGGTGCCACGTAAGGTAATGATTCTCCCATAAGGACTCATGAATTTAAAATAAAAATCTGCACGTGTATGAGAATGGTATACGTTTTTTTCAATTATTTTTTCTGGATGTCCATAAAGCTTCATGATGAGTCTCCATTGTTTTTGAAAGTACTTTCGATTTTAAGATTTCTCTAGAAAGAAAACGTCTGATCTCAGACTATAGCCAATCAACGTAATTTATAAAAAAAATTTTGTCAAATATTGTCTTTGATCTTTGAAACTAGAAGAGAAGGAATGCAATGAAGCAAATTCTATTTGGATTTTTCTTAACGATTATTGTTTTTCATCACGTAAATGCCTATGGAAACAATTATTCAGTTGAAGATTGTATTTACACGCTCGATCCTCAAACTGAGATACTTTTAGAAAAGATCAACGAATCACCTCCTGCTTTTAGAAATATTCCACTTGATGAATTAGAACGTATGGTGAAAGAAAATAAGCATGATACGCAAATCCATCCGAGTATTGAATGCATTGAAAATATCTTCATAGATGGGCCAAATGGCAAACTTGGATTGAGACTGTACAAACCAAAATCAACTTCTACACCGATGCCTGTGTTTGTTTACTTTCATGGTGGTGGATGGACAGCAGGTAGTTTGAATCACTATGATTATTTTTGTCAGGAACTTTGCCACAAGTCAAAATGCCTTCTGGTCTCAGTTGATTACGGACAAGCTCCCCGCTATACATATCCTCAACCATTAGAAGATTGTTTCTTTGCATCTACATGGATTGAAGAAAACATTGGCCATAAAGGGGGCGATCCTAAACGAATTGCTGTCGGTGGTGACAGTGCAGGAGGAAATTTAGCTGCAGCAGTTACTCTAAAAGCACGCGAAAACAAAAAACTGAACTTTCATTGTCAAATTTTGATCTGTCCCGCGCTCAACTACAATTTTGATACTCTTTCGTATTTCGAATTTTCTGAAAGGTATTTCATTAGCAGAGAAGACATGAAATTCTTTTGGAATAATTATTTAGCTCATACGAAAAATAAAAAAAGTCAATTTATTTCACCGCTGACCGCAGACTCTTTAAAGGATCTTCCACCGGCATTTTTAGTAATTGCAAATTTTGATCCATTGCGCGATGAAGGTTTAGCTTATGGCTTGAGATTATCTAAAGATGGAGTTTTTACTCAGGTGAAACGATTTAACTCTATCCATGGTTTCTACTGTTTCAAAGAACTCGATGTAAGTAAAGTTGCTATTTCCATGATTGCTCAAAGGCTTATGGATCAATTTTCAATAACCTCGACGATCGATCCTTATTGAAATTTTCAATTGTTCGGGACTTGGCGCAAAGGAATTAAATTCTGACACGACACTTGTTCCTGTTCGCGGCCATATGATTGCCTTTAAGAATGGGCAAGAATTGGCCATTTGGAGTATATGTAATGCACAATGGTAGAACAAAATGGAAAAGAAGAATATGTACACATGATTCCAAAAAACATTTTGGTGGCAAAACAAAACACAGAAGCGATTCCTTTTGCAGGAATCATAGGTGGAACTTTTATTTATGATGTTGATGCTGCATCAAAACAAGAGCTTGACCGAGTTGAATTTCAACGATTGCTCGATCGAACATCAGAATTCTTTTTAGGACACCCCTATTCTTAAAAATGAGGACTGATGGAAATACTCTCAAAAATTGTCAAATGGGCAGAAAAAGAAGAAAACGTAAAATCTCTCATTTTAACAGGTTCTCGAGCTCGAAAGAATGCAGCAGATGAATGGTCGGATTATGACATTGCTGTATTTTGCCAAGCAACAAAACAGTACACAGATTCTGAAAACTGGTTGAAAGATATTGGAAATGTTTGGATATGTGTGAAAGAAAAAATCTCCTTATTTGAAAATACTTTTCAAACTCGATTAGTAATTTTCGAAGGAGGCATTAAAGTCGATTTTTCTTTATTACCGCTTGAAATTCTCGACCAGAAGATTGCAGAACCACTGGAATACAATCGTGGGTATCGAGTTCTTTTAGATAAAAATAACTACACGAAAATACTTACAAAACCTGACTTCAAAGAGCCAAAAGCAATTAAGCCAACGCATGAAGAATTTCTTAGAGTGATTAATGAGTTTTGGTTTGAAGCATATAATGTTGCCATTCATTTAAAACGAAATGATTTATGGCATGTTAAATTTAGATCAAACATCATGCATGAGTTTCTTCTTCGCATGATTGAATGGCATGCAGAAGCAGAACACAATTGGGAAGTAAAATGTCCACCAAATGGCAAAAGATTGTCCACATGGGTCGACAAAGAGACGAGGCAATCTCTTCAAGGTGTTTTTGCTCATTTTGATGCCAATGATAGCTGGAAAGCGTTGTTTAGTACTATAAAGATATTTCGAGAACTTGCTCAAAAGGTCGGAAGATCTTTTCTATTTACATATCCGGAATCTATCGATCATAATATGAGTAAACTTATTGAAAAATTAGAATGAAAATTATCTTTGAATTTTAGACATACCGACCCTCAACTGATAATACCAAATGGAGCTTTCGTAAAGATTGATTGTACAAAAAAAACGATTCATCTTTATTGACAGGCAGAAGTTTCTTTTAATGCTGCCTCGTATTGTTCGTCACTTACTTTTTCCATCCAGTCTACGGTCTTTCCCTCAAGTTGTTCTTGAATTGCAATGTGAGTCATGGCTGTGGTTTTTGTTGCTCCATGCCAATGCTTTTCATCAGGCGGTATCCATATCACATCTCCTGGAAATATGTGCTCAATCGGACCACCCCAACGTTGTATAAGACCACAACCTGCAGTGACGATCAGAATTTGACCTAATGGATGAGTGTGCCATGCTGTTCGGGCCCATGGCTCAAACGTAACGCTTGATCCTGTTGAACGTGAGGGAGGATTTACTTGAAAAAGTGGATCAATGCGCACAGTACCGGTAAAATACTCGTTCGGCCCTTTAGCAGAAGGTTGTGCACAACATCGTTTAATTTCCATTTTTAAAACCTTTCTTGGTTTTTACATTCGTATAAAATAACTGAATGCTCTTTTTTCGCTTCAACTTTTGAATATGGCTCTCCTTACCATTTACCGAGGATTTGAAATCCATATTGTTTTAATAGCTCATCTATTTCCTGATATTCATACAGTTTCAGCCGAAAGTCTTCGACTTCTTGCAACGCTATAGTATTCTTTTCCCAAACCTCATAACGACAAAGCGTAGTTTGTACTTTCGATGCCGGATCAAAACGCGAAAGTATGTTGAGAACTATTTTTGACCCATCGGGTTTATTGACAAAGTTGCCTTGCCAAACACCTTGAGGTTCACATTTTGCATGTAATGTCTCAATTTCAAAGACGAACTTTCCAGACGGTGTCAACAGATTTGAAATTACAGTAAGTGCTTTTGTGACTTGTTGTAGAGTCGTTAAAAGACAAAACGAACCACTCGGAATATAGATTAACTCAAACTTTTCTTGTGTCGTAAAAGTTTCAAAGCTTGCTTTTGTAAGCTTTGTTGTTTTTTTTATTTTTTTACATTTCTTGCGACATACTTCAAGCATGTGTTGAGAATAATCAAAACCGACAACAGGATACCCTTTTTCTAAAAGCGGAACAAGAAACCTTCCAGTCCCGCACATAGGCTCAAGTATTGGCCCTTTTGCCTCTTTTGCATACTGTACGTAACACTCACGCCAGTTTAACGTAAGACTAGCTCAAGCATGTTCTAGAAGCCTTGTTTCCACAATTTCTTTCTTTGAAAAAAATAATCGCGGTTTCTTAGGATTGAGACAATAACAAGCGATCCCTGCC
>JBDHQC010000037.1:0-13526 GCA_039806815.1 Parachlamydiales bacterium | reverse complement strand
CAAGAGCTGAAAACAAAGTCATCATTTCGCATCCGAGCCATTTCAGAACCGGATTCCGAATTTTTAGAAGATATCAAAGCAGGATGCAATGGCATCATCATCCGGGAACCACATGTTTTGGGAAGACTTGAACTTTTGATCTACTTTCAAGAAAAGGTATTTAGTTTTAATTACCATCGGTATGGTAATTTGCTCGATAGAGAAACAGAATTAAGAGATCAAATTCTCTAAAGGATTGAACGTGATTTATATTGTTTTATTCTTTTTAGTGTCTTTTTGCAACATACACGCTCAAGTCTACCTGGGAAAACAAGTGCCCGACTTTTCTCTTCCTGATCCGAATGGAAATAACCATGCCCTTGATGAATTCAAGGGAAAATTTGTCGTTTTAGAATGGACAAATCTCGAATGCCCTTTTACAAAAAAGCATTACTCTACTCACAACATGCAAAACCTCCAAAAAAAGTACACCGATATTGGTGTCGCATGGATTGTGATCTGTTCTTCTGCACCGAATAAGCAAGGGTACTATACAAAAGAAGAATGGATGGAAATAATTCAAAAACAAGAAATCAATGCAACGTGCGTCTTACTCGATCCAACAGGAACAATCGGAAAACTCTACGAAGCAAAAACGACACCTCAGATGTTCATCATAGACCCTACAGGAAAGTTGATATACGAGGGTGCAATTGACAATGAGCCGGGAGTCGATCCTGACGAAATAAAAACGGCAAAAAATTACGTTCAAGAAGCATTGGACGAAGCACTTTCCGGTAAACCTGTAACGATAAATGAAACAGCACCTTATGGCTGTTCTGTGAAGTATTAAATTCACTGCAACATGAACGTGAGTGCTCATGTTGCATGCTTTAATTTTTTAAGTATTTGTAATCCGGAATCGTTTAATCTTTTTCATAATTGTATCAAGTTCTTGAGATAATTTTTCTTGTTTTTTCCCTTTAACAACATGTCCATTTTTACAATCAATGATTTCTACTTTGTCGCTTTGCATACTCAAAAGGACATTATGCTTCTGTTCGAACTTTCGTAAAAATACGTGATGTACGAGTTTATTATAAAAGAAACCAAATTTACCAAAAGCATTTGTCATATCTCTATATCTCTCTTGTTTAAATGCACTTTTTGAATTTTGCAGGTATTGATCTGCTTTCTTGTATAATTCCAATATAACCTTAGCATTTGTTTTAAAATGATAGTCGTTATGCTCTCTTTTCGAATGCTCATGGAATTTATTATACAGTTCTAGCATTGTGCGATTTTTTATCGTTTTTGGGAAAATTTGCGCCGATGGATTCGCAGAGCATTTGTTTTTTACTCGAAGGTAAATGCTGTTCATAAGAAAGTCATTTTTTCCGTCATCTTCTTTTGATCTTTGTTTAACAAATTCTGCACTCATCGTTTCAATCATACTAAAAGCAGCACTTAAAGGAACTTTGGACGTATACAGTTTCATTTTTTCCTCCGGTTTTGACTTGTAAATTCAAGAACTTTATTGTCGATTCTAGGAAATGCTTTTTTTAATTGCCACTCGATTCTTTTCTAAAAATGCAAAATGAATTAGGATTTTAAGGAATAAGCTAGAGTTTACTAGTATGAAAATCTTTACATTTCTCTTCATTTTCTTTTGTGTGTGTACAGGGCAAGGTTTTACAGATGAACTCGAGGAGGTTCGAGAGCTCTTTGAACCTGTTGAAGGGTCTTATACAATTGCAACGTGCACGACATGCATTCCTTTGATGAAAGAAGTGGCAGGAATTATTTGCAGAGCAAATCCGAAAATAAAGATCCAGGTTGTCGGGGGAGGAAGCAATGTGGGTGTTCAAAAACTTAATCGAGGTGATGCTGAAATTGCAGTAACAGGAAGACAGCTTACAGATATGGAACTCGACAATCTCAACATCTGTTCAATACCCATAGGTACAGACGGTATTGCTGTCATTTTGCATCCATCAAATCCTATTAGAAATCTACCAAGCCAGTTCATCCGGGAAATTTTTACCGGAAGAATCACAAATTGGAAAGAATTGCTCTGGAACGACTCCAAAATTAACGTATATATACGTGAAGAAACAAGTGGAACGAGATTTACGTTCTTTAAAGTGGCGATGAAATATCAGGAGTTTACCCTCGATTCACAAGTCGTCAATTCTGAAGAAGAAATGAAAAAAATCGTCGCATCAGATCCTTCTGCGATAGGATTTGTAAGCATTGCCTTCTTAGATTCAACTGTCCGTGCAACAACAGTCAATTGGGAAACGCCTACGCAAAATGCAGCACTTCGCGGACACTATCCAATCGTTCGCGGTCTTTATCTCCATGCAAAAGAAACTCCAACTCCATTCAACACGCGGTTTTTTTTCTATTTGAATTCTCATTTTGGCCAAACACACGTTAAACGACATGGATTTATTCCACTTTCTGCATCGTCCATTACTACCCAAAGAACGTATTAACCGTTGCTTACCAATATTTTAGATTGACAATTAGGTTGTCCTAAACAGGCGATAATCTAAATTTTTTAATATATAAGGGACTGCAGGAGTTTTTTCTAAAAAAATCTGAGGATAACATGAATACCTCTTGTATTCCATGCTGCACACATCCTATTAGTAAAAACGGTTCAATTTACTCACGAAAGCAGAAATTTGAAAAAGACAGTCAAGATTATAAAAACATTAGAAACTCTCAGAAAATAATGCCGCTTCAAATAATATATTTAAATAGCCCGTTTTCTTCGGGCAAAACTTCTCTTGCACATGCACTTCAAGAACATTTTAATGTTCCGTATTTACATGTAGGGATCGATAAACTGATTGGAATGATGCCGTACAAGATGAACAATCGGACCGGGAAAAGTGTGTCTGATGGCTTTTCCTGGAAAGAAGAACGAGATGAAAATGGCGATTTGATTTACCATCTTCAGTCAAGGCCTTTTGCCGAAAAAATCCGAAAAGTCCATAAAGATTTTGTTCATATGCTTGCAAAAACCAGACATTTTGTCATTGTCGATGACGTATCTTATGGAAATGATAAGGTTCGAGAATGGAAAGATGCTTTACAAGGATTTGATGTTCTATTGATTGGAATAACGCGCGATCTTTTTGAACTTCAATCGCGAGAACTTCAGAGGAAAGATCGCATGGTAGGATCTTCAACAGGCCAGTTCCCCGTTGTACATAAAGATGTTTTGTATGGTCCCGTCGTCGATACGACTCATGATTCGATACAAAAATGCACGCATAAAATACTTGAATTTATACAAACAAAACAAGAGCCTTCATGACCTATCGATCTCCTCTTGCAGAACTTCTTCGCCCAAAAGACATTCAGAATTTTTTCGGACAAGACCATCTTCTGAAAGTTCCTGACGGCTCTTTTTATCGCATCTTTTCTCAAAAGAAAATGGTATCATCTGTATTTTATGGACCTCCAGGCTGCGGGAAAACAACACTTGCAAGAATGTACATAGAAACCTTGAATCGCCCTTGTGAAACAATCGTGGCAACACATGCTCAAACGAGCGAAATTCGTCGCATTATAGAAAAAACCTATGAAAATCCCCTTCTTTTTAGACCATTGATCGTCTGGGTCGACGAAGTACATAGGCTTTCAAGACAGCAACAAGACCTTTTTTTACAGCCCATTGAAGATGGGTCGATCATTTTTATCGCAGCAACTACTGAAAACCCATCGTTTGAATTGACAAGAGCGCTTCTTTCTCGAGTTCAAGTCTTTACATTGCAACCACTTTCGTTTAAAGACCTCGAAAAGGTACTCTTGCGCGTAGAAGAACTGCACAAAAAACCATTTTGTACAGAAGATGCAAAAAAAGCACTTTGCAATTGGGCACAAGGTGATGCAAGAGCTCTTCTTCGAGTAGCAGATCAGATCATTCAAGAAAATAACTCACATCTCATCGCCCTTTCTGATCTTGAAAAAATTCTTCTCAAAAAATCGATTGGCTGTGACCCAACTGGAGAAGGACGGTATCAAATGATATCTGCCTTACACAAGGCTGTCCGTGGATCTGACTGTCAAGCAGCGCTCTATTGGCTCATGAGGATGCTTACTCAAGGAGAAGACCCACTGTACATTGCAAGGAGAATGATTCGCATGGCCTCGGAAGATATCGGGCTTGCAGAGCCTCAAGCACTTCAAATGGCCTTAAATGCCCACCGGGCATATGAAATATTGGGCACGCCTGAAGGAGAACTTGCAATTGCAGAGGCTCTTATTTTTTTAGCGCTTTGCCCAAAAAGCAATGCAAGCTATGTCGCGTTTTCACAGGCAAAAGAACACGCAGAAAAAACCCCACAATTTATGCCACCGAAACACATCGTTAATGCTCCAACGCCATGGATGAAAAATGAAGGGTTTGGCAAAGGGTATGTATACGATCCCGATACGCAAGATAGTTTTTCAGGACAATCCTACTTCCCACAAGAAGTTGCCCCGTGTGACTATTATAAGCCAGCACTCCGAGGCTTTGAACGAGAGCTACAAAAGAGGCTCAATTATTTTCAAAAGCTTAAAACAAAACGAGAACAAAACGATCTATAATTCTTTTCCTTCTTAAAATAGCTTTAATTTTTTTCCAGCACGTCGAGTTTTTCTGTCGAACTCTCCTTCGTCAGGTAGTGATAAACAGGTCATGCTCATCTCAATGTGTTATAATGACAAATAAAATATTGGATATTCTGAAAGAAAAGAGGGATTTACGAGTGATCTCCGGGATAATAAGGTTCTAAGTGAACGACGACATCTTGGACTTGGGGCCATTCTTTTTGAATTGCAGCCCTGACTTTTTGGCTTATTTTATGTCCTTCCTCAACGCTTAATTCAGGATCGACTTCGACATCGATATCAATATGAGCAGAAGGCCCATAGGATTGAATCCGAATTTTTTCTGTGTCTTTTACTCCACCAACTGATAGCGCAGCTCGTTTTACTTTTGAAAACCATTCTTCTTCAGGTATTCGATCGAGAATTTGATTGAGGTTTTGTTTTGCTGCTATAAAGCCCATGACACACATGAATAAACTGATGATAAGCGCACCTATCCTATCAAAGAGCCATGCAAAATTTGGAATGAGAGCTGCAAGACCAAGAGCAATGAGTGCAAATAAAGAGTTGAGGCCATCGATGCGAAAATGAATAGCTTCTGACAAGAGTGCGGGGCTTTGTTCTTTTTTAGCAGTTGCCACGATTTTTCTGTACGTTACTTCTAAAAGAATAATCACTATAAATGGAAATAACCACGTACGGGCATCTATATATTGCGATTTTTCGAGGTAATAGATTCCATGAATCTGTTGTAAAAACAACCCAAATCCGCCTAACGCAAGAAATATTCCAAGTTGCATCCCACACAAAGGCTCGTACCTGCCATGACCAAAAGGATGATGTGTATCCGGTGGTCGCTCTGCAAGTCGAATCGACAAAATGAGAAGAACGCTTGATACGACGTCGAAAAGAGTTGAAATGGCATCGTACAAAAGACTTGAGCTATTATAAAGAAAAAACCCGAATAGCTCAAATGCAACGATGAAAAGACGAACGAACACACCCCAACGACAAGTCTTAACGAGTGCAATTCCTCTCGCCCTTCTTGCTTGTATGATCTCTTCAGTAAGGGGTATTCGTTCTGGAAAACTCATAGTGGTAACGAAAAAAGTTTAATTGCATTTTTTGTAGTAGCACGACAAAGTTCTTCAAAGGGAACCTCTTTTAATCGCGCAAGGAATAAAGCCGTTTCTTTTAAAAAAGCAGGTTCATTCCTTTTTCCTCTCATGGACTGTGGTGCAAGATAGGGGCTATCCGTTTCTATTAACATATGTTCTAATGGGATGTGTTTTGCAACATGTTGAAGTTCTGTACTTTTTCTGAATGTAACGATTCCAGAAAGTGATATGTAAAATCCCAACTCAATTGCTTTTTGGGCCTCTTGTAATGTCCCTGTAAAACAGTGTATGACACCACGAAGACGCTTTTTTTGATATGAATTTTCTTCTTCTATAACAGAAAATAAATCGAAAAACGCATCGCGACAATGAATAACTACTGGAAGATCTGCCTTTATTGCAAGTTGAAGATATCTTTTGAAATATTGGATTTGCTGTTCTTTTGGATGTGCCATATAAAAATAATCAAGTCCTATCTCGCCAATGGCGACGAGTTTTTTTTCGGATGCTCCTTTTTCAATGGAGGAAAAAAAATCTTCTGCTTCTACTCCAATATCATGAGGAGGTACTGCTGCAGTAAGAAATACTCTTGGTTTTGGATTTGATTCGACAACTGTTAGTCCCTTTTTTAGTGCCTCCAAGTCGCAACAAATATTTACAATAGCTTTAATGTTTTCGTTGTGAGCTCTTTTCAAAAGCTCTGGAAGTTCATCTATCAGTTCAGAAGTTGTAAGATGCGCATGAGAATCGATTATCATTTTTTTGTACTTACTTTTTCAAGAGCATCGATCACTATCTCAGGTGTAATTACCTCAGGAAGGATAATGGGATCATCCCAATGATCGTTTCCATACACAGCATAAACGGGAACTCCATTTCTTCCAAGCTTTCGCAATTTTTTCGTAATGACCTCATCTCCAGTCGTCCAGTCTGCAAGCATTTTGACAACTCCGTACTTTGCAAATGCTTTTGTTACTTCTTGCGATTCGATGACGAGGAGATTTGCCTGACACGTAAGACACCATTTGGCACTAAAATCTAAAAATACCGGGGTTTTAGAAGAAAGAAGACTTTGTAATTTTTCTTCAGAATAAGGAATCCAGTCTCCTTGTTTTTCTACAACTTGAGGATTTATTTTTTCACTTTCTTTTGCGAGGCGCACCTCAACATAAAAAGCAAAAGAAGCTGCAATTAAAATTGTCAAAGCCACAACTCTACCAATCATTCGAACAGTATGCCCTCGATCAAGGCCACCCCACGTGCCATAGACCCAAACGGCAAATGAGATCACTGTTAAAAGAACAAGCACCCGGAATAGGTTTAATGAAGAAAGCTCTGCTTGTAAAACCCATAAAAGCCAAAGGACGGTAGCAAGCATAAAAAAGGCCATGAGTTTTTTGAATGTCACCATCCAAGCTCCTGGACGAGGAAGAAGGAAAGAAAGTCCAGGGAAAAGCGAAAGCAATAGGTATGGGAAAGCCATCCCGAATCCCAAAGATGTAAAGATCAGAAACGAATACTTTAATTCTAACGTTGCTGCAAATCCAAGGGCAGATCCTAGGAGAGGGCCTGTGCAGGGAGTTGCGACAAATGTTGCAAGTACACCACTCAAAAATGATGCTAACAATGAAGGATGCGCTACACTGATAGAAGGATGAGTAATATTTTGTTGGAGACTTGCAGCTTGTGCTGCAAATCCAGTCCCGAGTTCAAAAAAGCCAAATAAACTCAATGTGAGAACGAGTAAGATAATAATCAAAGCCATCACAAAGAAAGGCTCTTGAAGTTGGAATCCCCATCCTACTGTTCTTCCCAAATATTGTAAAAGGTAGAGTGCGCCTGCAAGAACCCAAAAAGAAAGGATGACTCCCAATGAAAAAACAACCCCTTGCAAAGCAGACGTTTTCCAGTCTTGATCTTTGAGTTGGACGAGATGAAATACTTTTAAACTTATTATGGGTAGAACGCATGGCATGACATTTAAAAGAATGCCCCCAATAAAGGCAAAGAAGACAATCTTAAAAAATTCCGAATCAAAAACAGACTCCATCTTATTTTCAAGTTCTCTATACCATACGCGAGATTCGAGATCTTCAAGTTCTTGATTTGGATTTTCTTTTGCAACGCTTGGCACCACAATACTTTGCAACGCTCTCGTTATAGGGCATGAAAATTCAAACGCCTTTTTTGCGCCGGATGCCATATTGACAACAATAATACCCCGTATATCGTGGAATGCTTCCTTTTGAAGCGCGTTTTTCAATTTCTCCGTAACAATGAGCTTTTTTCCTTCATCTTCTACTATCCATGACGGGCCAGAGTGAATATCAATCAGATTTTGAATCTCTGGAAAAACTGTAACAGAGGTAATATCCGAAGCAAGTTTTTGCGAAAAAGAAAGAATAATTTGGAGCACTTCTTTTTTTGTCTCTACGATGGCAGTATCGAGTCTTTGGGGCATCAAAGAACGGGCCTTTTGAAATAAAAGGGCACTTGATTCTTCTGGAACGCTCTGTTTCTTTGCTTCAAGTGTTATTGAAACATCTTGAGATTCCGGAATACAAATACTGCCACATGCAACCCAATTTATCGATGCCTTAATCTCATAACTTGTATCAATTTTGAGTTGGGAAGATGCTTGGAAGGGACAAAGAAGATATAATTCATTCGTATAACCAAAAACTAATGTGCCATTTATTTCCATCCTTTCAGGTGTTTGCCACTCAATGTCTTTTACTTGAAATCCATCGGGAATTGTCCATTTGATTATGGGCGCAAGTCCGGAATCTCCCGGATTTTTCCAATACAAATGCCAGTCTTTTTCTATGTCGAATTTCAAAAGAAGCCAAAATATTTCAGATGGGGCGATTTGTCTATCTTCAGAATATATCTGAGCTGTTACATGAGGGGATTTTTGCACATCTTGCAAAACTTGATCTGCAAACAAGGTTGAAAAAAAACAACAAAAAAGAAAAAGGAAAGTGCGAAGAGATAGAGTTTTCACTTTGACAATTGCCCCTTTTTTCGATAGTTTTTATATGTGGAGGACTACTATGTTCTATATTGCAACCAATCCATTCCTTGATGCTTATAATGATTCTGATCTTCTTGGCAAGATGATTTTTCTTGGACTCATTTTTTTATCGATTATCAGCTGGAGTGTTATCATCTATAAAGCATGGATGACGAAGAAAATTAAAAGCGATTCTGCCTCTTTTCGCAAGCAAATTCTTGAAAACAGCATCAAAGATGTACATACATGGCCGAGTTTTTCTAAAAAGCACGAGCAAAATAATGCGTTTTGCCACCTTTACGAAGTACTGAAAAAAAATACTATCGAGCTTTTAGATATAAATAAAAATGTACCACTGACCACCTCTGATATCGATTTTTTAAGTATGCAACAACTCTTACAACGTCAAACTATTACAAAGCTTTTAGAAAAACATCTTTACATCCTTTCTACTGTAGTTACTCTTGCGCCATTTTTAGGTCTTCTCGGAACCGTTTGGGGAATACTCAACACATTTAGTGGAATGCAATCTCAAAGCCAAAACATAGCATCAAATGCGCAAATATTAGCAGGACTTTCGCTTGCTCTTACGACGACTGTCATTGGCCTTATCGATGCAATTCCAGCACTTATTGGTTATAACGTCTTAAGAAACAAAATTTTTGAGTTTGACCACGAAATGCAACGATTTTCTTGTGAAATGCTTTCTTCAGTAGAATTGCAATATAAGCGTGCAGAAGGATTGTAATCAGTGTCAAAGTTATTACTTTTTTCAAAAACCGAAGATATTTCTGAGCCTCAAATCAATATTACCCCACTCATTGACGTCGTCTTTGTCATATTGATCGCATTCATTTTGGTCGCCCCTCTTTTAGAACTCGATCGCATTCGCCTTGCAAACTCACAAAATGTTCCGTCACATGAACAAGTTTCCTTTGATACTCAAAGTCCCCTTCAAATTTCAGTTCAAAAAGACAATACAATTTTACTCAATAAAACTCATGTCACCATCGATCAACTTCGCTTAGTTCTTTGCAAGATAAAAGAAAAAAATCCTGATTGCCACCCTCTATTATTTCACGATAAAGAAGCATATTTTGGCACCTATCAAGAGATAAAAAACGCTTTAGAAAATGCTGGCTTTGAGGAAGTCGATGTCGTCTTACTTCCCTCGTAACGTTCAATCCTCGAGATTTTTCGAAATACAAACTCTAGTTTTACTATTGCATTGCATTGCAATATTTCTTTACTTTTCTGTTTCTAATACAAATCCCGTAGCGTTACAAAAAGCACTGCCAATGAAAGTGCAAACGGTGAAACTAAAAAAAACCCAACAACCTGTTCAAGTTACAACTCCAGTTTCAGAGCCTATTCCTACATCAGAGCCTATATGTATACCGGTTCAAAAAGAAACTGTAGAAGAAGAACCTAAAGCAAAACCGATACCTAAGAAAGAAAATGTCACAAAAGCTAAAAACGTAAAACCGCAGAAAAAGAAAATCGCAAAACCTTTACCGCAGAAAAAGCCCACACCTCAAGACACAAAAAAAAGAGCCCTCATAGACAAAGCATTGAGTACTCTAAATAGTACAAAAGCAACTACATCTTCTAAAAAAAATGAACCCTCAGTACAACTTCCTCAAAAAATTGGAACGTTGAGCTCAGAATCCCTTCTCTGTAGTGTCGATGTGTCGAGCATAAATACTGATCAGGAAAGAAGTTATTGCGATGAATTGATCGAACTTCTGCAATTGATATTGACATTACCGGAAAATGAGGAAGTTAAAGTTCTTTTGACTTTATCTCGTAATGGTAAAATTCAAGACGTGAAAATCGCATCTTCGAAAAGCAAAAAAAACTCCGTATATGTAAAACAAGAGCTTTACAAAATTCATTTTCAACCCTTCGGGTCTTCATTTCAAAATGAACCTTCTCATACTTTTACGTTGATCTTGCATAGTGGTTAATACCACAGATTCACAGAAAAAATAATTTAGTCCCTCATTTCGCCTTAAATGCTCTTATATTCTCTATGTCTCTGTGGTAAAAAAACAGGGCACGGTCTATGGCAAGTAAAAACCAAGACGTATAGTGATGAGGGTGCACTTTGATATCTTCTTGTAACCAGGAAATATCGACGAAGTTGGCGCATTCGACTTCACTTAAGTTTACATTGTCGATCGGACCGTCGTATATTCCATAAAACACGTGGTCGTATTCGTGTTCGATTAAACCATTTGGCAAATGAGCTTTATAGGTAAAACAAAAAAGTTTCTGAAGAGGGCAATCAAAACCCATCTCTTCTTGCAGTCGGCGATGGCATGCAGATTCCATGTCTTCATTAATTCGCGGATGACTACAACAAGCATTTGTCCATAAGCCTCCAGAATGGTATTTTTTTTGTGCCCTCTTTTGTAAAAGCATTTTTCCATCAGAGTTCCAAATAAATACCGAAAATGCTCGGTGGAGTAATCCCTTTTCATGACATTCCATTTTTTCCATGAGACCCAAAGGGTTGTCTTGTTCATCGACTAAGATTACCTGCTCTTGCATTCTTGCTTCCTTTTCGCTATAAGATACTCTAAATCAAGACAAAATGCACCAATTTTTAAGATCTTTGTTTCAAAAAATGAGCAGTTTGCTATAGTTTGCTGCAAGACAACTGTCCCATCTCAAGGGGTCTTTGCATGCAATTTTTACGTCAACTTCTGGTTTGTAATCTATTTTTTTTACTCTCTTTGCTCCATTTTCCCTTAGCATTTTGCGATAATGAGACCGAACTCGATGTGGAATTGCGCACTGAATGCCAAGTGATGCCGGTACTTCTTCATCCCATCGAAGATAAAAAATCTGCTTTTACATCAGATTACCTCTCTTTTCTTTTTTCTGTCATGGCTTTCGACGTTAACCATTCCGGCCTTATGGAAACAAAAGAGACGGCTATCGATAAAACTTCTTTTGAAAATCCTTGCGATAGCTCTTTTCTCAATAAGCATAAAGCATATTTTGCAATATATCCCAAAGTGCAAGAGCGCGATCTTTCTGTTAAGATCGTCACGTGCAATTCTACGACGACGAAGACATTTGAAAATATTGGCCTCTCAGGACAACTTTCAAAAGATCGTGTAACAATCCACCGTTTCATGGATGCCCTCGTGCGACTTCTTTTTCAAAAAGAAGGCATCGCCTCTTCAAAATTTATCTACACTCTTACAAAGAAAATTCAACTTCCTTTGGAAACCGGAGGGCATAAATACGTTTCAGAAGTTTTTGAGGCAGATTACGATGGGGAAAATAGACGACAAATAACAAATGAAAATGCACTTGTTGCAACTCCCTGTTATGTTCCTTCTCAAGATGGCACCAGGTCATCCCACATTATTTTCGTCTCCTACAAAATTGGACAGCCAAAACTTCATCTTCTCTCATTGAAAGATGGGAAGTCAAAGCGCATATGCTCTCTCCGTTCATGTCAAATGACACCCTCACTTTCAAAAGATGGAACGTGCATCGCTTTTGCAAGTGATGTGACCGGGACCTCCGATATTTTCGTGCAACCTTTTAACAAAACTATAGGCTCTATCGGGAAACCTCGTCAAATTTTTAAAGCAAAGGGAGCCGCTTGTGCTTCTTGCTCATTTTCCCCTGATAGGAAAAAAATCGCCTTTGTAACAAATAAAGATGGAATCGCTCGCGTCTATGTGATGGATTTTCCGACTGAGAGTTGCAAACTCCAAGATTTGCAGCCACGTCTTCTTTCAAAATCATGTCGCGAATCTTCTGCTCCTGTTTGGTCACCAGATGGAAAAAAGATTGCTTTTTCAGGCAAAAATCAAGACATCCGACAAATTTGGATATATGACATTGAAACTCAAAAAGAATTTCAATTGACTGAAGGAAAAACCTCTAAGGAAAACCCATCTTGGGGCTCAAATAGTTCACACCTTTATTATAATTCAAAAGATCCAACGGGTTGGGAAATTTATTTAATCGACATCAATAAAAAAGTTCCATCCAAGATTATTTTAGGGATCGGCGATAAACAGTTTCCGTGTGCTGAACCTTAACCCGGTTGAGCTACCACTTCTCTTGAAGACTCGCTATGAGAAGATATCTTCAATGATTTGAACTTCAGCAATAATACTCACTATTCCTTGCAGTTTAAATCATTGTATCTGCCATCTCTTGCTTTTAGTCACATGAAACAAATTTGGTACCCAACCGGAATTAGAAAATTTTTTCTTTCTTCAGAACAACCATTTCATATAATATCTTTTTATGATATCTTGATACTTCATTTGTACATGAATCAATAGGGTGGTCTATCATGCAAAATTCCTCGATATGGCATCTTAAACACAAAATTTACATCTGTATCGTTCTCATTTTTGGCACATTTTGTGCATGTCAGCGATCATCTGACGAAGTCTGGAATGACACCCAATCTGCAGGTCGTCACGTAAGTCGTGGCATACAAACGCTTGGCGGAAAGCACGGTGACTCAAGGCAAATTGCCAATTCAAGGGATTTTTCAGGAGATGATTCTATTCAAAATTCTCATAACAATGATTTCATTGCTCTTGAAGATGAGTCTCAAGACTTTTCTTTTAGAGTAAGTGAAGAAGAAATACCTTCTGCAAAAGAAACTCCAGGGGACCTTGGAAGCAAGATTCCTGGAATTGATGCCTTTCAGGACCCTTTAAGAGACTCTCAACTTGCGCGCATCTTTCAAAATATCTCCTTTGATTACAATTCAAGCCTTATCCGCGTCGATGACAACTTAAAGACTATCGCTATGATTGCAGACT
>JBDHQC010000181.1:0-3086 GCA_039806815.1 Parachlamydiales bacterium | reverse complement strand
CAAGATATTTGCAACTTCAGCACCACGCCACCCATATATAGACTGATCGTCATCGCCAACAACGCAAAGATTTCCATGCTGCTGTGTCAAACATTGTGCAATTTTTGCTTGAACGGGATTTGTATCCTGGTATTCGTCGATGAGAACAAATTGAAATCTGTCGGAATATCTTTTTAGCACATTTGGGAAGTTTAAAAACAACTCATGACACAATGATAACATATGATCAAAATCAACGGCATTATGTGCCTTTAAGCACAGCCTCAAGCGTTTATATAATTCCGCAACAAATTTGTCGTGCCAGGAAAGTGCACTTTTTTGAAGGTCTTCAGGAGAAAATCCCTGATTTTGCGCATTCTGAATTTGCTTTAAAGATGCTTGAAGAGACGGAAGTTTTCCATCATGAGAAAGAATGTCCTTTGCAATATCTACCGCAAGCCTATGCACATCTTGGGAATCGTAAATAGTAAAATTTTTAGTATATCCCAAATGATGAATATCATTTCGCAGGACAAATGAACAAAACCCATGAAACGTCGAAAGCATAACCCTTTTTGCAAGCTCCGGATTCATAATGGTTTTTAGCCTGTTTGACATCTCCAAAGCAGCTTTTCGGGTAAATGTAAGACCAAGAATTGCTTCCGGCATAACGGAACATTCTGAAATGAGGTATGCGATCTTCGTCGTGAGAACCTTTGTCTTTCCACTCCCAGCTCCCGCTAGGATCAACACCCTTCCATAGATTTCTCGAACTGCTTTTTTTTGATCATCGTTGAGATGTTCTAAATCCAAAACTTTTAAGCCTTTTGTAGTTTTTCAAAAAACGCCGTAAAATCCGAGAGTATATCGTCAAAAGAAATTTCTTCTATAGAAACTTTAGGACGAACATTGAGGTCAAATGTTTTTTCAAATTTTGATGATGTTTTTCTAAACGCTTCTCGTACATAGCGCTTGAAAAGGTTTCTATCGTGAGATTTAGCATATTTTTTTGTAACTGTAATGCCAAGTCTACTTTTTGGATTATGCGTCGGGCGCCAATGGATATATATCGAGCGCCCGAAATAACAGAAACTATTTTTTTTAAGAAAGGAAAAATCGCGCTTTTTCAATAAACGCTTTGACTTTGGGAAAGTCTCATCGTGCATGAGGTTATACAGAGAGTTTCTTTCTTCCAATCCGTCTTCGTGCTTTAACGACTTTTCTTCCGCCAGCGGTTTTCATGCGCTTTCTGAAACCGTGTTCTGTTTTTCTTTTTCTTTTGCTCGGCTGATATGTTCTTGCAACCATTTGATTTCCTATTTAAGTTTACGCTTTTATTGGAAAATGATAGAAAATGGGGCTTTTCTTTTCAACATAAAACTCGGAACAAAATATGTTGTAAGGAAATGCGAAAACAGGTATAAAGGTTGCCATAATTTGTTAAGTAAACTTTCCGATTATAGGGATACTAACTCATGAGAGTACGAGCATCAGTAAAAGCGGACCGTTCTAAAGGCGATGTCGTCGTCCGAAGAAAAGGTATCGTATATGTCATTAACAAAAAAGACCCTACGCGCAAACAGCGCCAAAAAGGTCCTGCCAGAAAGAGACTTTCAAGAGTCTCTCGAGTAAAGGATTAACATATGTCAAAAAAATCTGTTGTTGAACGCGAAAAAAAACGCGAAATACTCGTGAAAAGAAATTGGCAAAAACGTCAAGATCTAAAAAAGCGAAGCTTGGATATGACTCTTTCTGAAGAAGAAAGGCAAGAAGCACGCATAAAGCTGAATAAACTTCCACGAAACACATGTGCTGTGCGTCTGAGAAATCGATGCCAACTGACAGGAAGGCCTCGGGGCTTTTTGCGAAAATTCAAAGTTTCGCGACTTTGTTTTCGCGAGATGGCCCATCTTGGCGTCATCCCTGGCGTAACGAAAGCCAGCTGGTAAAAATTACCTAAATTGTTCTCTACTATTAGAGACCAATCCTTGCCTGAAACCTTGTCTCTTTGAGACAAGGTTTCTTTGTTTTTGAACCGGCTCTGACCAGATTTTACGAATTGAGCCTATTTTCAAGCCCTTCTATAGTCATTACTTTTTTCCAATCCGACATTCCTTGACACCAGACATATGAGGAGGGAAAAAACAGTTTTTCTTCCCATTGTTTTTTAAAATCATCGAATGATAATGGACCATGCTGATTCCGACTTTCGTCTAAAAAAAACCAAACATCTACTTCAGGACTAATAGGATGGACGATAACCTCATCTGGCTCACTTTGAATTTGAGGCTCTTGTTGTTTACTTACGGCATTTGCTTCTGTAATCGGAGGAAGCAACAAAAGTGCTGCAAGACCAAAAATCCCCAAGCCCATGCCAATAAAAAACCAGATTGTCGGATTTCTCCCCCTCCCTTTTGCAAGATAAGCAGTGATACTTCCTATGAGAAGAGTCCCAAAAAGACTGAGTAACCAATCAGTTTTCATAAAAAAGACAACTTTTTTCGTTAAAAAATGCTAAATATCGCTATTTACTCTTGTATCGATCACATTTCTTTGTTTACAATAGTAAATGAGAAACTATATCACAGATGCTCTAGAGTTCTCAAGGACGTTCTAACACCCGAGGTAATAAATGCCGGATAAAAAAACAAAACTCGAAGTTGAAAGATATACGTCGAAAGAATTTCAACTACCGGAAACCGTTTTCGTACGAGATATTGACAATAGTGTTTTTCAAGGTATCATTTTGCAGTGTCTTGCAAAAATTCCTGACATAGCTTTATTGGAAGGAAATTTTATCGACAATATTCTTGGTCGTACAGAAGGCGTAAAAGGCATTCAAACCGAACAAGATCCAAAAACTCACTCGATCAATGTCCGCATTGAAGTAAACATAGCCTATGGCATATCAATCCCGGAAAAAGCTGAAGAAATTCAAACAAAAATATCACAGGAATTGACAAAGCTTACAGGGCTTCACGTTTCTCAAGTACACGTTGTATTCAAGCAGCTCATCATGGGTGATGGAAATAAAAAACAAGCTTTTGAAAAAAAGCAATCTCAGCCAGTGCCTTTTGCAGAAGAATATACAGACATATTTTAAATGA
>JBDHQC010000036.1:0-13564 GCA_039806815.1 Parachlamydiales bacterium | reverse complement strand
CTCAAAGTTTGAGGGGATACGCCTAAAAATTTAGCAGCTTCGCGAATGGTAAGTAATTTGTTCATGGTTGGTAATATATGAGCAAGTTTGATTAAGTTCAAGAAAAACTGTTAAAGCCCCATACCGAGTACATTCGACAAAGACACCTTACATTTGTTCAAAGAGTTTATCTACAAAAATCAAGAACCGGTCTCTACACTTTCTTTTTTTTCTCTGGTCAATCTCTATCGCTTAAGTATCGAATACAGAATAGAATCTTTACGAAAAAAAACGCTCATAGAAATTCGAAATTGCGGGTTTCAAGTATTGGACTTTGATCAAGATTGGCCTGAGGTTTCAGAACAGCTCCCATCGCTTTTATACGACTATTACAGTGAATTTCACTCTGATCAAAGAGCAAATATTGAAGTATTCATATCGAAAAATATTCTAGATATAGAATTTAGAGTCGTCGTCTCAAAATTACGAGAAAAAGAGATTCCTCTTGAGGAAATTCGCGAACAATTAACAATAGGACTACACCTTTCAGATCTTCTTCAGCTTAAAAATCCACTTTTAAGCATGCACGTGAAGAAATTTCTTCGCACGGTCTATATCTCAAAAAGAGAAGGGACTAAACTAGAATTGGAAGAGACTCTTGATGCACTTTCATTATTCGATTTTCCGCAAATTACTGATTCAATGCACGTATTACAAAAAAATCAATTGACTCTCGTTTTGAATTCAGTTTTAACTGAAATGCATTTGGATTTTCTTGCCATTGCTTTTCCTGATACGCGCTACATTCGAACGAAGAGTTCTTATGTAGATTTTAAAAATCCACTCAAAGCATTTGAAAAATTCAAAAATTTACATAAGCTTATCGTTTTTAACACGCAAAGACATGAAATTTTCCTGCCTATGACTGAAGAATTACTTAAATCATTAGATAAAATCTCATTTGATGGTCAGCATCCAACCACATTAAAACTTGCCGTTTCAGAGGATACCGAAGAAAATCCGAAAAAAATCTCCGAATACGTTGAAAGAATTTCAAATTATCTTAAATCTTATTTTGCCGTAACACATATCCCACCAAAAGCAGGTGAAAAAATTCACTATTTTCAATGTCTTGTGGAACAGCCTGGTTGATTTTTTTTCGCTTTGTTGATCGCATTTAATTTTTGTCTTTTAGAGAAGAACACATGAATCAAATACCTTCCTACTTCGATCAAATTCCTAATGAAGTTGTTTTATATATAGCTTCATATCTTTCACCTGAAGAACTTATTTTATTCGGAAGAACATGTAAAATACTTTACCAAGTTTCAGAAGATAATGCGTTATGGAGATTGTTTTTCATGCAAAATGAGGTAAAATTGCCACAGAAGGGCGAAGATGCAAAACTTTCTCTAAAACAAATTTTCAGTAATTCAATTGTAACAGTAGATCAAAAAATTCAACTTTTGAAACAACTAGGGAAAAAATTAGAACTATTTACGAATGATAAGGAACATACCCAATTATTAAACTATTTTCAACACACCTTAAATTCTACTGACATACAAACTTCACATCCACGTAAAAAAGAGATCTACACGCAATTTTTAACAATATGCAATTCAACATCTGAAAGAATTAATAATTCACGTGACGTCTATCCTCATATTAAGCATTATTCTATTCTCGAAAAACTTGTGATGAACGTACATGTTGAAGAATCTGAGAGAAACGTTTTTGAAAGAATACTCGAAGATTTGATCCTACAGGAAATTAATCGTGTATCTGAAATTAAAAATAAGAAAAATGCACATGTAACATTTGAACTTGATAGTTTGGGTTTGGCAACAGTGCCTTATAGAATTAAATATAACGTACATGACGATAAAGAAGCAAAAAGTTATGCACTCATTCTTCTCGATATGGTCAGAGTGTCTGATATAAGGCCTGAAAATCTCGCAATACATGCTGAAAAAATGATCTGTTGTGAAGGCACAGAAAATAATTCTTTGCTTTTTATGAGAGCCCTTTGGAAAGTCATTAAGAAAACTCGAAACTCAATTTCTCTTACTCTCGAAAAATGCGCGCTTACTGATTCATCGATTCCTCTTCTCATCAATATCATCCTATCTGAAAAATGTTCTTTTCTTGACCTTTCACAAAATATGTTTACTGTAAAAGGCCGTGCATTCCTCGTCATAGCAAATCACAATAACCCATCTTGTAAACTTTTGTTGGCAGAAAGCGTGCATATATAGTCACAAAATAAAAACTTTTAATTGAGTTTTATTTTATCTTAATATAATATTTAAAATTCATGTAAACTAAATTTCTTATGAATTCAGTAAATTGCTATTTCGATAAAGTGCCCGATGAAGTTATTGTGCATATGACAAGTTTTTTTTCTCCAAAAGACCTTGTGTTTTTTGGGAGAACCTGCAAAAGGCTTTATCAAATTTCAGAAGACGATTCTTTGTGGAAGCTTTTCTGTGTACAAATCGATGCACACGTTTCAACCGATACTGATGATATAAAGCCATCTCATAAACAAATATTTAAGAATTCCATTGTTACAGTTGATAAAAAAGTTCAGCTGTTGAAAGAACTATTGAATATTCTCATGA
This sequence comes from Parachlamydiales bacterium, assembly GCA_039806815.1. GTDB lineage: Bacteria > Chlamydiota > Chlamydiia > Chlamydiales > FEN-1388 > JBDHQC01. The sequence continues at coordinate 10,961 of JBDHQC010000036.1, read as the reverse complement.
AAAATACAATTGGAGATGATAACAATCAAATTTGTAATTTATTTAAATCTACAAGTGAAATAATAAATCAAAAATGTTCAAAAGAAATTCTCGAAGATATATATGCATTATTTTTATCGATATGTAATTCATCTTCAGAAATAACACTTATGATTCGGGATTATAATTATTATTGCTATAAAAGACCATATTCTATTCTTGAAAAGATTGTAGGAATGAAATTTGACAAAAGTCAACGAGCAGCATTTGAAAAAATACTTGAAGATTTAATCATACAAGAGCTCAAAAGAGAAACAGATTCCCCTTATGAAAAAAATCCACATGTAACCATTGCGCTTTCTTCTGAAAGCTCAAAAACGTTTCTCGATAAATATCTCGTCACTAAATCAATTGAAGCAAAACAAACAGCCGTTTTTCTTCTTCAAGAGATTGGAGCTATAGACACAAGACCTGAAAATTTAAAAAGTTGTGCATTGAAAGAATTGACAACAGAGGAATCAGAAAATGGCACTATGGTATTCCTCAAAGTACTTTCATCAATTATCAAAGCATATCCTACTAAAGTATCTATTACATTAGAAAAAAGTGGTCTTCGCGACGCATCTATTCCTCATTTAATCGATGTTATACAATCGGGAAGATGTTCCTTTCTTGACCTTTCAGAAAATGAATTCTCTAAAATAGGTCTTGCTTTTCTCATAATGGCAAATCATAACAATCCATGCTGCAAACTTTGGTTAAGCGAAGAAGAATAATTTTAATTTTAAAATTACCATAATATGTATATTATTGTAATAGTTAGACTGTGAAAAAGCGTTTGCTCTATGTCAGACGCTTTGTTACCTTTGAACTTTTCCAAATTTGGTAACGACTATGAAACACTTATTTCTGACTCTTCTTTTTATAGCATCATTCATTTCTACAATACATGCAGAACATGAATCATATGTCAAGATAGGCAATGTTCGTCTTTGGTGTGAGACTTTTGGCAAAAAAAATGATCCTGCTTTGTTGTTGATCATGGGAAGTGGAGGTCAAGGGATCATGTGGCCTGACGAATTTTGCAATGCTTTGAAAGAAAGCGGGTATTTTGTCATTCGTTACGACCATAGGGATACCGGGCTTTCCTCATCGACTGATTATGCACAAAGCCCCTATTCCTTACTCGACCTCGGAAAAGATGCCATAGGCATCCTCGATGCTTTCGGCATTGAGAAAGCTCACGTCGTTGGAGCTTCAATGGGAGGATCAATTGCAATTCTTCTTGGTGCATACTATCCTGAACGCTTGCATACGATGACATTGATGGTTGCAACTAGTGACTTGAGTACAATCATAGATCCATCCGGAAACAATAAATGCACTCTTCCTGGGCCAAAAAAAGAATATTTGGCTTGGATCAATCAAAATATGATGAAATTGAACGAAAGCTCATCAAGAGAAGACAAACTCAATCTCTTTGTCGAAGTTGGAAGACAAGCAAACGGAACAAAAGTTCCATATGATGAGGAGTTCCATCGAAAACTCATGTCAAAGGTTTTAGATCGAACGCAAAATTTCCAAGGTCATACAAATCATCTTCTTGCATGTAAAGCCTCTTTAGAACTACTTCCAAAAGCGATTGTATTAGTCAAGGCCCCGACTCTTATCATTAATGGTACAGAAGATCCAATTTTTCCTCCTGAACATGGCTACGCTCTAAAAAATTCTATCGCCGGATCAAAACTCATCCTCATTGATGGCCTTGGACATTGCTGCAACCCGATGTTCTTTGAAGATATTACCAAAGCTATTGCGTTGCATGCTGTTTAAAAACAAAATTAAGGTTCAATATGACAAAACCAATCCCTGACGGATATCATGCGATAACTCCTCATTTGATTTTAAAAGATAGTCGAAAAGCAATCGAATTTTACAAAAAAGCGTTTGATGCAAAAGAAATACACATAATGCCTGGACCAAATGGCCAAGGCGTCATACATGCCGAAATAAAGATTGGCGATTCTGTTATCATGCTCGGCGATGAAAATTCCAGATGCAAAAGCGCAGAAACTACAGGTTCGTCTCCTGTTACATTTTACCTTTATGTAAAAGATGTCGATACATTCTTTAAAAAGGCACTTGTAGCAGGATGTCACATCGAAATGCCTTTACAAGACATGTTTTGGGGAGATCGCGCAGGAACCGTTAAAGATCCTTTTGGATATATCTGGATGATCGCAACCCATACAAAAGATCTTACACCTGAAGAAATTCAAAAGGGTGCTGAAAATTTTTACATACAGAAGAAGTAAGACTTGAAATCTTGCTCACTTATGAGCAAGATTACTTACATTTTCACAAAAACATACTACTTTTGTGAAAAATTACTTCCACAACGAAAACTTTCGAGTAAGTTCTGATACCTTGTTCCAGTCGCCGAAGAGAACGATGCCGTAGTAAATTAAATCTTCTTCTTTGGTTTGTAGAGTTCTTTCGATCTGTTCTACGTATGTGCCAATCGTCATGGTATTCGTAAAATCGATGAATTTTATCTGAGACTCTAGAGCAGCATTTCGCAATGCTCGAATTTTGTTTGAGTTTGCTTTTAAGATCATAAAAGGCATCTCAGAAATACAGGGATGGCTGTTTTTATCCGCGTCGAGATAATTGCAAAGACGTAATGGATCTTTGCCAATTTCTGCTCCAAATCCAATACACATGTGAGCCAATGCATTCATGATGATTCCAGGCTCAATCTTTTCATTCATTACTGCCACTAATTTATTAGAAAATGTTGTATCCATAAAAATAATCCTACTTACTTTAGTTTTGTTAATTATGAGAAAAAATAGAAAGTGATAAGTATGATGATGTGCCTAGCGGCACAGAAAGTTTTGAGAAAAGAAAGGAAGAAATGGGACTATCTTATCATGCATTTGCAACGAGACTCACAAAAGTTATTTCAACTATTATATCACATTCATTTCTAAAAAATCAAATCCAAATTAAGGGTGGCTTTTATCACCACCCTTAAAGTCTGTTTAGTTCTTTGCAATGACCTTTGCAAAGCTAGGATGTTGATAGACGCGATCGAGATATTGAGAAAGCTTCGGATAACTTGCTTTATCCCATTCAATTCCTGCAATTTCAAAGCTATACAATTGGTGTGCTACTGCAATATCGCCAATAGTAAATTGATCACCGACGAGATATTTTGCATTTGCATCAATTTGTGCTTCTAAATACGAAAGTATTTCTGGCAATTGCTTATAAAGATCTTGTACAACTTCCATGTTAGGTTCTTGCAAAAGAACAACTTTCTTTACGTACATTTCTACAAAAATTTGAAGAACGACTTCAGACATTCTCGTATCTGCATACTTTTCAAACCATAAGGATTGCGCAAGCTTTTTTGGACATGTGGGATACACTGAGTTTTCCTTCGACATTTTGTCGAGAAAGACAGAAATTACACTCGAATCTGCTAAGGAAAAGCCCCCTTTTGTCATCGCAGGAATTTTTCCCAAAGGACTTGCTTGTAAAAAGCCTTCGGGAATGGGGAGATTCTTTGCCACGAGAGCTACTTTTGGCAACGTCGGATTATTGGTATAGGGAACTTTTTTTTCTTCCGCGACAGTAAGAACCTTTCGCACAAATGGAGAAACCGGAGTTCCCCAAATGACGACTTGTTCATTTGAAGTAGAAGCATACGCATACGAACTTACAAGCAATGTAAGAAGAAGTAGTGTTTTTTGTATGATTTTCATTGTTTTTTTCTCATTTATTTACCTACTAATTGGTAGGTTTTGTTTATAAAAAAAATTATTTCTTCAGTAATTCAAGTAGCGTGTTTGTACAGGCTGTAAAAGTACTATCTTCTCTTTCAAGGCGCCCTCGTAAAAGAAGCCCTTGAAGGCAATTGAGGATTACATCTGCAAAAGCCGTGCTTGAAATAGTACTTTTAAACTCTGCTGCAGCAATACCGTTATCTATGATACTTTTTATAAAATTGCGTTGTCCAACAAAAAAAGAAGCAATGCTTTCTTGTATTGCTGGAGGGATCGTGCGGCAATCTGCAGCTAAACTCGTACAAAGACAGAGCATATCTTTTAAATCATAAGCCTTTTTAAAAAGTTCTAAATACGCTTCGAGCTTTTTCGTATTGGATATCGATTTTTGCAAAATTTTTCCTGTTGCAGTAGAAAAATTTTGGATATAGAGTTGCAGAGCTTGTCGCACAAGGTCGTTTTTTTTCGGAAAATAGTAATGTATGCTCGCTTTTTTAATGCCAATCTCTTGCGAAATATCCTCATAGCTCCAGCCATGATAGCCCTTTTGGCGAAGAAGCGACGTTGCAAAATCTACTATCTTTTCCTTTGTACTTTTTGTATCCATACCAGTTCTTTTTTTCGTAAAAAACCATTATCTACCAACTAGTAGATAAAATACAAGCGTTATTTTATTTTCTAATAATGATAAGAATTAATCCGACGACAACGAATGCCCCAAGGAGGATGAATAGAGCTGTTTTAAAAGATATATTTGATACGCTTTCCTTTAATGAAAGGAAAAAATCGTTTTGGACGGCATTTTCAGAAAATAGGTCTTGAGTTCCTAAAAGAGTATTCTCTCGAAAGATCGAAAGAGTTGCAACTTTTACGCCTTGAGCTATTGGAGGGCTTAGATCCTCCCAAGTCAAGGTACAACGCAAATTTGGCTCTTCTGATGGGTAAAAGGACAGTACAAATGGCGATTTTGTATAGGTTTTCAGGACTTCGTAAGACGTAGAAAACGTTCTTTGAAAAACCATATGCCCTTTTGGCACAATTTCTTTTTCGACAATTTTTTCAGAAAATACAGTATCAAATATTTTTTTTGCATCTCTATATACCCCAAAACGGTCTTCGCTATTCATTAGAACGCAAATGACAAGTCGCCCGTCTTTTTCTGCGCTTGCAATGAGATTCCATTTGGCTTTTTGAGTATGCCCTGTCTTCATCCCACATGCATAGGGGTAATAATACTGTCCTTTTACTAACAGTCGATTTTTTTGTTTAAAAGTACGCTTTGGGCTTTTATTTGTTGGCTTAACTTCATAGGAAGTTTTTTTTACGATTTCAGAAAATGCAGGGTGGACTGTTGCATATTTTGCAATTGTTGCAAGATCTCGCGCGGTGGTATAGTGATTTGGATGATGGAGCCCATGAGGGTTACAAAAGTGTGTGTTTTTGCATCCAAGCTTTTGTAAAAAACTATTGAGCTCTTGCATAAAGGCCTCAATTGAACCATTTCCATGGTATTGCGCAAGGACATTCGACGCATCGTTTGCAGACATTATCAGTGAAGAATGAATCAATTCGTCATAGGTAAAAACTTCACCTTCTACAATATGGATACTCACGCCATCATTTTCAAGGACGTACTCCGGATATCTCGAGAAATTATCCCGTCTTTTTTCGAGGCAATGAACGAGTTTTAATGCCTCTTTTTTCGCCGCGATATTTTCTCTATAGTCTCCTTTTTTCTTAACGAGGGAATATAACCCTGATGCAACTTTTGTAACACTTGCCGGATATATTTGGCGATCTGCATTCTTTTCGAAGAGAACTGCCCCTGTTTTTCCATTAATGCACATCACATTTTCTGACTCTAAGTCAAAAGATAAATTTGAAGAGAATAGGCTAAAGTGAGTGACTAAAAAAAGAAATACTTTTAAAAGAAAAGAAAGGGGCATTGATATTTGCATAGACTTTCATATACCGAAAAGCTCACTATACTTGGTAAAACTTTCTAATGTCAAAAGCTTTTTCGTTGAAAAAGAATATGCAAACCCCAAGGAAAACTTACTTTGAAGAGGTATATGTATGGATAAAATTTCTGAATACGATGCTGTTTTTGAAAATTTTCTACATCACATACCAGAACTTATTCCCGATGGAATTATAGATGTTGACCTCAAACTCTTGCAGAAATTCGATCTTCTTCGAGAAGAAGTGCAGTTAAGCCCTACTCAATCACTGACACAGTTCTTTCACGTAATAGAGTCACAAGAAAAAATTACTCTCTTTAACGACCAATTTGTCATTTGGATTGTTCCTGAAAAAATAAATGAGATACCGACCACCCTCGTCCTTATTGCCATACATCAGGACGCAAAGCTCCACCTCGAAATGGCTTTTTCTATTTCCGGGATTTACAATACCTCTCGACTCGTTTTACGAGTTTTAGAAAAATATCTCATGGAAATTCAAGAAAATGAAGATGTCATCTCTCATCTAGAAAACCCCCAAGACCTTTAATACTTTGTTAATGAAGTTTTTATCGATATCTGACTATGTGAAAGCATGTTTGCTATAATTAAAAACTTCTTGGAGTACTAGGACAAATTCACATCTTTCTCATTCCCTTAAGCAGAGCATTCCCTCCATGTTAAACTAATTAATCATGTTTATTGTATTTTAATAATCTATATAATATTATATTTTATTAATAATAATATTTAAATTAAGAGAAGTTATAAATGAACGCATTTGGAACCGATCCCTTTGAAGATCTTGATCTTGGTGTCTTTGATCTTGGTGCCATAGAAGAATTTGATATTGCTGATGTATTTGATGATAAATCATCAAAAAGGCTATTACTCGAACAGATTACTCTGAAAGATACGCTCCATGCCAAAGAAACTTTGGAAAAAATGTATACTATTGACGAAGAGATCATCTCTTGCATTCTTGACAATGATCTTCCGGTTCTTTTTGAACACATTCTCAATAAATTTCCCGAAGATGCATTAAAGGCATGTAACAACTTACTTCTAACATTTTCCTCAGAAAAAGCAAAAAAATTATGCACACTATTAAACTCTTTTTCCGATAGTACCATTCCATTTCTTTTACATTCTGCAACTCATTTAAACCTTTTACATCTTGTAACGGCATTAATTGAGCACGGCGTATCTTTAGAAAAACAAGATCAATCCTTGCAAACGCCTCTTATCATAGCCTGTCAACATGGACATAAAGAACTTATCCAATTCCTTTTGTCAAAAGGTGCAGATGGTACTTGTTACGATAGCATTCAAGTAAATGCTTTTATGTATGCCCGTAATCACGATGATAAAGATGTCGTAAATATATTTTTATCTCGAGAAGAAAGTACTACTATCTGGCTTTCTCAAGCAATTATACACGGATTTGAAGACGTAGTTGAACGTATATTACATAATCAATTTAAAGATGTTGAACTCCTCTTCATTGATCCTTCCATTCTCAATCTCGTAATAGAAAGAGGATCTTGCAATATTGCTCGTAATTTCATTGAAGCAGGATGTTTTATTCGTTATAAAACGAATAATGGTGAGAATGTCTGTCACACAGCAGCAAAATTTGATCGTAGAGATCTTTTAGAGTTATTCAAGGTATTTGAAATTGATATTGATGCTCCGAACGAATTTGGTGAAACCCCTCTTTTAGTTGCTTCAAAGCATGGTAATTTAAATTTTATACAAGGCTTGATTGAACATAAAGTGAATCTTACAAAATGCAACAGCAACAAAAGTAACTGCCTTCATATTTCATGTGCCTATGGACATAAAGAAGTTGCGCAATTTTTTCTTGAAAGCAACATTAATGTAAACTCCAAGAATAGAGATGGAGGGACAGTTCTTCACACTGCTTGTGCCCGGAATCAGGTTGAGATAGCAAAAATATTATTAGAGCAAGGTTTTGATATTAATGCAAAGGATAATTACGGCTATACACCTCTTCATGATGCTGCAAACTTTGGAAGTACACAAGCTTGCGAATTTCTTTTAAAAGCCAATGCCAATATACATGCAAGAAATTCAAATGGTACTTTGCCATTCCATCGAGCTTGTGCTCATGGCCTCACTGAAACCGCACAAATATTCCTTGATTATGGTCTTGATATTGATTCCATAGACAATAATGGTAACACACCTCTTCATGAAGCTGCAAAAAGAGGCAACGAAAAAACCGCATCTTTTCTTCTTTCTGCAAAAGCAAATCCTAATATCACAAACAAAAATGGAGATACTCCCCTTCTTGTTGCTTGCGAATTTGGTAAAATAGAAATAGTCGAACTCCTTTTAGGATACGGTATAGATTTGTATAGTAAAAACAAAGAAGGACTCAATTGTCTTTTCAACGCAGAAAAGAAAGGAAATAAAGAAATCGTAGACTTCTTCATTTCTCCCTTCTGTAAAGCATATGGGATTTCCTTCGATACCAAAACGCAAAAATTGTCAGATCTCATAAAAACTTTGGAAGAAAAAGCTTCAAAGATTGTCGAAAGTGGAAACGAAGTTGGCTTTAATCCACTAGAAATCTGCCTTTTGTTGCAATCTCGATCGCTTGCAAAGAGTTTTGCACGTTTGATGAAGCCTATTACTGTATTTGAATTTATAGCACAAGCACGCGAAAAATATCCCATCTCTTCTGATACTATTTTGGATTTATTTCTCTCTTTACATCCAAGTCATTTCCACTTGGGTCATCTTCAGTATGATAAAATTCCGGAAGCTCCAACTGACGTCAACATAGACGACTACTTGAAGATTGTAGATACGTTAAATTTTACTGATCCGTCCAAAGATGACTACATCGATCCAAAAGAAATAATCATCGATGATGTGTCAAAAAATCCAGAAGATTTAAAAAAAAGAGTCGCAAAGTACATTAAAAAAGTTCGAGAAAAATCTGTTACCGGAATGACTTCAGATTCAAACAAAACTCGCGACGATTATTATACCACCATTGAATCTGCATTGAAGCATATCTTCAAAAAAATACAATCTTCTGATCCTGCAAGTTCTAATCCTGCAACAAAACATCTTAAGTTATTTCACGTCGCAAAAGAACTTGCCTCTGCAAGTGGATACTGCAGTGCTCCCTACCTCCAAGTTCCCATGAAACTCTATCGAAAATACTGTTTAGACTTGCAACTTTCCTTTGAAGACGAGTTCTACCATGGCTTGCGATTACAAAGAGAAATTGCGTTAGAATCGATGTGCTCAGAGCCTTACGTGAAAAAATCTCAATCTGTGCATGCACTTCAGCATTTCAAACACACCTTTGCAAAACAATTAGGATTATTCTTTTCAAAAGAAGGGTATGACGACCAATATAAACGAACAGGTTTTCATGATGCTAAAATTCCTTCTAAAAAGGAAATGCTACAATCATTTAAAAAATTCTATCGTCCAAATCAAATTGTTGATGTACTTTTAGAAACCATTTCAGATCCTGAAAATAAATCTAAGTATCTTGTATGGCTGAAGAGTAACCTTAATGAATTCTTTCAAGACCAACAAGAACGCACTCTCTCCGATTTACGAAAAAAGACAGAAGATCTGGAACGCGCACTTACTTCACATTATGTAAAAAAGAAAGAGATGGCAAAAGCTTTAAAAGATGGACTTCCCAAGCTCGATCTCGAAATATATGATCTTTCGAAAAAACTTCAAGAATATGAAAGTGAACTCCAATCTTCGAAGTTTTCTGATGGTTTAGACAAAGGCATTGAAGACACAGAACACAATATCCGTCAGCTTTTGTCTGAAAGAGAAAGTACACCAGTAGAAAATACACAAGACCACGAAAGAATCTATTTGCAACTCTCAGAACAAAAAAAGATATTAAAAGAAATTTTACAAAAAAAATTAGATCAAACAAAAGCAAGTCTGGGAATTCTTTTCTTAGAGAAAATAAAAATGACATCTGAAAATAATAATAGATTAGATTCACTTATCGATGAACAAATGCAAATTCTCTTTGATCTCGAGCAAAAACTCATTTCCCAAGACCCTATGGCAATGCATAAAGCAAGTTATTTATCGTGCAACAGTTCATCAGAAGGAAAAATTGTCTTAGATAATCTCATAAAAGTTTCCCTTTCCAAATTTAAGAAATTGCAACAAATGAAAGATCTTAAAGAGCGCATTCATACCTATACAGACCAACTTTTGAGCGCAAAAAATGAGCTTGAATCATTAGGAGGCATGTTCTTAGAAAAAGAAGGATTTTCAACTTCTGTAAAAGAAGAACTCGAAGACATGCTACGACAAAAGTTTTTTGATCCAGAGTCTTTAAAGCCAAAGTTTCTTTACCTTCTCACAGCTTTAGAAAAACTTAACGTCATACGAGTCTAATCTACGATTTTGTGTTGATAAAAGGAAGAAATTGGAATAAGATACAGCGGATAAAAATATTATTTTCTAATTGAAAAATTTTATGAAAATAAATAAAAAATCTGAAATTAGTGGACTTGACCAGGAAGAAAAATTACTTTTATCCTCATTTGAAAATAATGAGTGGAGAACAGTAAAAAATGTTGAAAAAGAAAAAGCCCGCGCACATAAAATAGCTCGTAAAACCTTACAATTCCAATTCGAAATTAAATTAATCAATCTTTTAAATACAAATACCTAGAAATTTCAAGTATTTATCTATAATAATATTTTTTGTTGTAAATAATTAAAAATATTATTTAACATAAAATTAAGAATAAAAAAATAATTTAATCAGCAAGAGTTATGGGGGTATTATTATGTCCACAAATATTCCTGATAGATTATTATCGCAATACGAGCATTCTTTACCAAATAAACCTGCCATGGATAAAAAGACAGAATGGGCTAATACAAAGCACGGGGAAGGAATTGCATTAGTCAAGAATAAAATATGGGCAAAAGTAAGTCAAAAATTTGGCCTGGCAGCTGATGTTGGTGCTGGTGAAATTATAAATGTTCAGAGTGCTAGAAAGTTTCTCGCAAGAACAGGCACTATAGACCCAGAAAGAGCTAAACAAATGAGCTCTGAACAAGTCGCCGAGGCAGTCATAAATTTGAAATATGGTATAAACCCTGAGGAAATGGGTAAGCTTGCAGAAGTAATAAGAGGTGCTTTGAAAGAAGATAAGAGCCCCATGCTTTCCCGACTTCAAGGATACTTTGGTGAGCA
>JBDHQC010000180.1:0-3149 GCA_039806815.1 Parachlamydiales bacterium | reverse complement strand
TTTGTACATGGTGAGAAATTAAACAATGAAAAAGAATATTATTCCAAAGAAACATGAAAAGAAAGTTACTCCTATAGAATTTGCAAAGAGCAAGGAGAAAGAACAAGGCTTTGATATCAGGATCACTTCAAAGGAAGGAGAAATCAAACAGCTTGTTTTCGAAAAAACCTTTGAAGTGATGACGGGTGTAAAAGACCAAAACTTGTCATCTTACATCCTTTCCGAAACAGCTGTTTCGCTTTCGAATACTATTATCGATCAAAATAAAGCACTAAATATAGCAGCTCAATCGTTACATAATATGGAACCACAAGACATATTTGAGGCACAATTATGCTCTCAAGCATTAGCATTGTATCATCACGGAATGAGATATTTGACCCTTGGGATGGAAAGTGAAAAACACAAAGATTACTATTCAAACACGGCAATCAAACTATTGAGACTGCATAATGAAACCATTGACGCTATTAACAAACATCGTCGTGGAGGTGAACAAAAGTTAATTGTTCAACACGTTCAAGTTAATGATGGTGGTAAAGCCGTTGTTAGTGGAAATATAGAGACAAAAGAAGGGGTAAACTAAAAAATCAGTGGAGTTAACTTATGATTCGAGAATGTGGTGCAAAAGCAAAAACTAATGGACATAAACCTTGTAGACGAATTGCCATGGCAAATGGTCGTTGTCATTTGCATGGAGGAAAATGTACTGGAGCAAAAACAAAAGAAGGAAAATTACGTCAAAAAATGGCATCTTGGAAGCATGGTATGTATTCAAAAGAAGCACTTGAGGAAAGGAAAATGATACGCCAATTAATGCAATCTGCTCGTCGATCTTTATAGCTTTTAATCAAGTCTTGTACGTAGATATAAAAAGATTGTATTTCGATAGAACTATTCAAAATTTCAACTGATGCTATACTTTGAACAACAAATATAGCATCATTAATAGCTTGTTTATGAAATTCTGTTATTAGCGAATGACTCTATTTGTTGAATTACCAGGGATTATTTTTACAGCTGTCGTTCCCGGAGGACGATGATAATAAGTATTTCCATCATAAGTAACAGAAGAAGATCCATCGCTATGATACCAAGTTCTACCACCATCATAAGTTGTTGATGTAGATCCATTGCTATGATGCCAAGTATTGCCTCCATCATATGTTGTCGAAGAGCTAGCTTCGATTTGTGATAATCCTAAGGACAATAAACACATTATAGTTACTGTTATTATCAATTTCATACAATCCCTCAATTTGGTTAAATGTTGCAAATTATAAACGAAATTAAATATTAATCAATAAATATAATAAATTTTAATTGATCAAAATATATAAATTGCATAAAAAAATTAAGTATCAGAAAGTAATTTAAATGATTCTGAAAATTCAATGAAATATAAAACTTTATTATGTTGATATGTAAATGAATGCAAAGAAAACCTGCAAGATAAACAGAATTAGAACTAAACAACCCATCTTATTTGTCGATCATCCTTTTGTTGATCCCATTCAACTTTATATAATAAAATTTAGAACATGCAAAATATTTAATAACGATATTCAATTATATTTCATTCACAGAACGAGCAAACATATGAATAACCATAGGTGTATTAAATGGTCTTTTGGTATATAATTCTATAAATTGATCTTCATTTAAATTATTCTTCTTTTCTAGCATATCTTGATAATATCTTACTTCTTCGGGATAAAGTTGTTCGATTAATTTAAGTAATGATATTTTGTTTGTTTTATGAATATAAAACTTTTCTCCAGAAACTATTCTTTCATTTAAATTTATTATTATAGATAAAATTTTTTCAACAACTAAAAATAGAATCCCAACTCTTTCTGATCTATTTTTTAATATAAGTCTTTCAGAATTTCCGGGAATTTCAATAATTTCAGCTAATCTCTCATAATTATTTAGCAATTCATTTAGAACAGAAAGCAGTTCTAGAATTCTTTCATTTGTTATTCCATCAAATTTATCAATTGATTTATGAATATTTCTCATCCTTTCGTGAATAAATACTTTTTTATTATAAATTTCTTCTAAAACATCATTAGCATGATAGGCATCTTTAAAATTGAAAAATTTACCCTTATGACATTCATGAAAGACGTGTATCATTTGAAGAAGAAGATGATATAAATCATGAGCTCTTTCATTTTTATTTATTTTACTATCATCATTTATAAATCCAAATTTAATTAAAAAATCCCCTGAGAAATTAGATAAAACAATTAACGTAGAAATCAAAACAATAATAGATAAAATAAAACTTAAAAATACTTTATAATTAACGACAAATTTTCTCATGCTGATTGCCAGATAATTTTCTGATGTTTGATTGTTAATTTATAATAAAATTCTAATAAAAATTCAATTATATAAAAAAAAGCAATAACTGAACAATTAAAAAAATTATGTAAAAATTTATTATTTTTAGAACTTATAAATGAGAGGAATATAAATAATACAATTGTATAAGTTTTCAAACATAGAAAACATACCAGATCGACATATGTTCATGCTCTCACAACTCACCCAATGGAAAAGAAAATCTTTCTTTCATGAGAAGCAAAAATCTAATTATCTCATTGAGAAGAATCCTAAGGTATCTAAATGATATACTCGAAAATGAGAAAAACTCTTTCTTTTTCCCCATTTTTTCCCCACTTTTGTGCGCCTTTAGCATTGCATTCCAATTGCGGAAAAAACGTGTAAAAAATCGGTCACAAAGCATCGATTTTATTCTCCAGAGGCACTTCATGAAAAAAAAATTGATATGTGAACCGATCAAGAACTCTTGAGAAGCGATTCGAACGTAATACTTAGAAAAGGCACGGTTTTTCAGTGTCATTTTTCTCTAATAATCTACTTGGGTAATTCTTTCTAATCTTTCTTCTTCTCTTCTGAACATTCTAAGTCAATTCCTTCGGAAGTCATCTCCCCTAATTCTCTCCAAATAGCTTCTATAGAATTTTCACTAAGAGTGTTTGCACTTGAAGAAGGGCGTTCCAAGCGTTGCAGTTGACTCGAGGTGCTTCGGGGTGGTGTATATATAAATTTTGTGTCGACATTACTTTCTATACCTTTCCATATATCATTAATTTGTCTTACATCGTTTGGATTGTATA
>JBDHQC010000179.1:0-3164 GCA_039806815.1 Parachlamydiales bacterium | reverse complement strand
ATTTTGAGCCTTTTTCGTTAGTAGTTTTTGCGTTCACAAAAGTTCTAAACGAAATAAGGCTCTTTTTTCAACTAAATACCTTCAAAATATATCCTGAATGGGGCTTACGTTAAACCGGCGTCATATTATTGTAATTGAATTTTGCACGAAGATCACAGACAGGTTCCAAATATTTTAATCGGGGAATAATTGAGTCTCTTGGAAGATCTGAATTGAGTAATAACAAATCATGTCGAGGAAGCCCTGTTCTATGTGTGGCAAGATCCCTGATCGTTACGTTGAATGTTGCATGTTGATCCATTAAGCAAAATTCAGGAATATATGTGATTACAGGCACGTCCCACTCAATCAATCCTTCATCGACAAGTTGTCCCAACACAAATGTCGTAAATGCTTTAGTACATGAACCAATGGCAAATTGTGTGTTTTCAGTTACAGGTAATTTTAAGGCTCTATTTCGAAAACCATATCCTTTTGAAAGTTCTACTTTCCCGTCAACAACGATGCCAACCGCTACTCCTGAAACTTTAAATTCATCCATTGCTTTTTTTACAACCGCATCAATTTCTGACAAATGGCCTGTTACAGAATTATCTTTTGTAGCAGCTTGTACAAAAAAATGAGGAAGAACAGTGAAACAAAGAATGATGAAAACGTTAGCAAATATTTTGGCATTCGACATGATCAATCCAACTTAAGATTTACTAGTCGAAAAATATGGAAGAGATGTTTTTTAATAAAGGTCAATCTGTATTTTTTAGAGAGAAATAGGAATATGGCCAAGATTAGAAAATACAAATCGTTTAGCTATAAAAACGAAAATAAACCTTGGCGTGAAGTCTTTCGCGAAGGTATCGAAAAGTTTACTGAAGCATGCCTCATGTTGAAAGGTGTACGTTAAAGGCTAACCTAACACAAAAAGAAGTAGCGAAAAAGATCGATGTAAAACCACAACATCTTTCTGAGATGGAACGCAGAATATGTTCTATCGGGGAAAATATAGCACGTCGACTTGCTAAGATTTTTAATGTGGATTATCGAGTTTTTCTTTAGTACATTTTGATTCTGTAATAACGCAATTAACTTGTCTTTTATGTGAGCAGAATTTAACATTGTCGACCATGCCATTATTTTTCTAACATTTGCGTGAAAATATGTTCTCTTTGATAGAGTTTAACAAAGAAATTCGAAGTCATAACTTTTCATTGTCACATCAGCTTTTAGTTCATGTCTTTTCAGTTTATCCCTATCCGGAGAATATACATGGTTGTCCATGTTGTGTTAGTTCCGATGATATCGAAGAATTAAAACGTGGAAGACTAGGACGCTATCTTTGCAAAGCGATGACAACATGGGGAGAAAGTCGTGATTTTAAACACTATATTCCACAACTTTTCAAAGAAGTTTATTTGGACAAGATATATGACCCATTCACAATGGGGTGTAAACTAGGCTATATTAAAAATTGGTCTGACGGAGAAAAACTAGCTCTTGATAATTGGTTCTATGATTACTTTCAGGATATTTATATAAGTGAATTTGAAAATCAGATACAAAAGTCACGATTGTTAGCTCAGCAATATCTTGAAGGTCATATCTCTGAGATGTCCTGTGTGTTTCCATTTGATGTATTTTTTGATTATGATTTAGAAGATATAAAACAGTTTTTGCCATCGAAAATCACTGACAATTTTTCATATCTATTGGATTTTTGGCCTCAAAATTTCTTGGATCTACTTGTCTTAGCAGATTGCTTGGCAAACAATAAATTGATAGAATGTAAACTAATTGATGTATTCGGTAAAGAAAACTCTATTTTCTGGGCTAAAAAAAACGAACAACTTCTGGAAAAACAATTCTGGAAAACATCAAACGTTAATTTACAGAGATTATATTCCGATGCTCTAGATCAAATCAAATGGACTGTGGATACTTTGTAATTCTATAACTTTGTATTGATTTTTTCGATTCAATAAAAAATTTCTTTTGAGTGTATATCCGCTGAGTCCTTTTTTGTTGTTTGCTGGTAGAGTAAAATTAACAAATATAAGATAATTCAATAAATAAAATAGTTTTTAATTATATTTTTAACATTTGGAACGAAATGAAAAATTCAAGACTTATATCAGAATGGCAAAGCTATAATATCGGACTTATATTTCTCAAGAGGTTATGGTCATTAATAGAAAATAAATTATTTAATATGCATCAAGATATGTATAATGCTCATGTTCTTTTCTTTGGGACTATATGTTATGAAGCTGAGAGTTATGAAGAGTGGGCGGAAGCAATGTATCAAATATTACAATCACAAGGAAAATATAATCATGATATTAATCAATTTTTTAGAGATCTGTTTGATATAAAAAAAACTCAATATCGTAACAAAGCCGAGAAATACATTTCAGAAAAAGATGTTTTTTTAATGGTTATTGAATTTTGCAAAATTTATTGCGCTCAATATGATTTAAAATTTGCTGTAGACTATCTTACAGCAATGAATTTGAATCCTCAAGATTTTAAGATAGAATGGGAAATATGGGAAAATGTTGTAAATGATGTTATAAAGAAACGCAAATATATCTGTTCTTTGTTTTTTTGGAACTTTACTATACGTCTTGGTCGTTTTCAAGAATATAATGATGAAAGTAAAGATGCAATGTCCACCTTGTTTTCCAACAAAGAAAATTTGATAGCAAGTAGCAAATGTTCCATCGATACTAAAGATGTGTATTTAAAAAATTTATCCGATGACAAGCAGTTATGGGGCTATGTTGTAACTAAAAGCATACGAGAGTCACATAACAACCAGATTGCCGATTTCGGCATTAATACTGATTCTCAAAACTTCCTTCGTGGTTGGATCTCAGATCCTTTTCATGAAAACGGCGGTTATTTAGGTGCACGTATTCGTTATGATAATAATTGCCAAGAAAAGTAAGTGTGTATTTCGTATCGGTAAAGAATAGGTAATCAAGTTATCATTGGTCATCATTCATTATAAAATGTTCAATTTATGAAAGAAATTTTATTAGATCCTAATGGCTTTGTTGAAAAAGACAAAAAGATAAATATTTGAAAAACATTTAACATAGTAAATTATTTAATTGTCACAAGATAGGCGAATCATCTTATTCATTACATGACAACGAAGAATCATTTCA
>JBDHQC010000178.1:0-3182 GCA_039806815.1 Parachlamydiales bacterium | reverse complement strand
CTCCCTTAATTCGCTCTGTTGATTCTCCAGGTTCGTAGCGAACAATATCTGATCCAAAGGTATACGGATGTGCTTCGTGATATTTTGAAAGACTTCTCAATCCAAACGATGACTTAAATTCATCTTTTGACCACGAGTAGCTTAAAAATCTCTTTATTTGTTCAAGAGGAATAAAAGCAAAGAGGTATCTCGTTTTTCCATTTTGTGAAATCTTACTGATACAAGAGTTTGATTCAATGGGGTATTCATTCGTAAAGGTTTTAAACATTTCATGGAATAGAGGGTATTGTTTGAGCTCTTCTTCATCGAAAAAATCGATCGAGAAAAAGGGAATCAATCCAACTAAAGATCTGATTTTTAAAACTTCCTGACTTTGATTTGGCCACATGATGACATCGTAGAAAAAAGCATCCTGTTCATTCCATGTTGAAACATCGCGATCTTGTGTTGCTTTTTGTATTGCGTAGGCAATATAAATAAATTGTTCCAAGAACACAGCAGCAATTTTTTCGTAGTTTTTTTCTTCTTTAGAAAGTTCTAATGCAATTCGCATCATCATGAGTGAAAAAAATCCCATCCACCCTGTGCCATCGGACTGTTCTATCGTTCCGCCACCGGGCAATGGCTTACTTCGATCGATAATAGAAATGTTATCGAGTCCTAAAAATCCACCTTCGAAAAAGTTGTTATTCAACCGATCGACTTTGTTGACCCACCAGGTAAAATTGGAAAGGAGTTTGAGGAAGGAAAACTCTAAAAATTCACGGTCTTTTTTCTGATCAATTTCATACAACTTCCACAAGGCCCAAGGCTGCACAGGAGGGTTGAGATCTGAAAATCGCCATTCATACGCGGGAATTTGGCCATTAGGGCTTTGAAATAAGTGGGTGAGCACTTTGTTGAATTGAAATTTTGCCATCTCCATATCGGCAAGGCTCAAAACGAGGCAATGAAATGCCAAATCCCAGGATGCAAACCACGGATATTCCCATGTATCCGGCATAGAAAGAATGTCTTTTGCACTAAAATGAGTCCAGTGTTGGTTTCTGATTTTGTATCTCGATGGAGGTGGTGGATATGCAGGATTATCGCCTTCGAGCCATCGTTTGACGTTATAAAAATAAAATTGTTGCCCCCAGATCATGCCGGAAATTGCTTGTCGCTGTATCAATCGATCGTCTTTCGATGCATTTTTCGGATGAATTTGTGTGTAAAATTCATCTGCTTCTTTTTTTCTCATCGCAATAATTTGTTCACAATCCTTTAAGGGATCTTGCAGCACGTCTTTCGAGAGTCGTAGATACACACAGTATGAACTTTTCGGTTCGATCTCGATAGAATCAAAATGAAAGCAGGCTTTCGTTCCGTTCAATTGGGGGTTTGTACAGTCGATTTTTTCGCAGATCTTGCGGTGAAAGGCATCTTTTACATAAGGGGAGATATTTTTTGCATCTTGGCCGTACAAGCGTTCGGAATTGCTTTCGTTATTTGTAAAAAGCATCGAAGCATTTGAGGTGGTGTATAAGTACATCGTGGGAAGAATATACTTGAACGGAAGACCATGAGGGGTTTGCGTGGATGTACATTCTGCTTTAAGGCTTATAAAAGATGTGCTTTTTGGTCCCGATATAATTTGAGGCATGGTCGTTACATTTTTATCCCATTGCCATGTATTTCTGAAAAAAAGTTGTGGAACAAAATGAAGTGTTGCTTTTGTCGTTGCTCTGTTGAATGCCTCAATTTTAATAACAACGTCTTCAGGTGATGCTTTTGCGTATTCGATAAAGATGTCAAAGTACTTTCCATTGTCAAATGCAGGTGTATCTGTGATCTCATATTCGCGATCGTACGTTGTTCTTTTTTTGTTTTCAGAAACTAAGAGATCATAGGGGTATCCATCTTGAGGATATTTATAGAGGTACTTCATGTAGGAATGAGTCGGAAGAGCATCGAGGTAATAGTAGCATTCTTTTACGTCTTCACCGTGGTTCCCTTCAAAGGGATCGAGTCCGAACAGGCGTTCTTTGAGAATAGGGTCTTTTCCATTCCAAAAGCTCGGATTGAAGATGAGAAGTTGATATAAATCACAAAAACTCGCAATGCCATCTTCTCCCCAGCGATACGTTTTCGAACGAGCCATATCGTGCGTAATATATTTCCATGCATTTCCATCTTGGCTGTAATCTTCGCGAACAGTTCCCCATTGCCTTTCTGAAACATAAGCTCCCCATTGTCTCCACGGTTGAACGTGATTTACAACAGGTTGATTCAAACGGATGTGTTCTTGTGTTTGCATAACTGTTCTTTTTTCAAAATTTTACCGTATCAAAGAGACTTAGTTTCCTTAAATCGAATTTCTGTGTAAATTTGAAGTTTAAAAGTTTGGTGGTTTATATGGCAGAACAATACGATGCAATTATTGTAGGATCAGGAGCAGGTGGTGGTACGTTAGCATTGAAACTTGCCGAACAAGGAAAACGCGTGCTAATTATCGAACGCGGGGATTTTTTACCAAGAGAAAAAGAAAACTGGAATCCGGAATCTGTCTTCGTAGAAAATCGCTACCATACAAAAGAGCAATGGCTTGACAAAGACCACAATGCTTTTTCTCCCGGAACAGGGTATTTTGTCGGCGGTAATACAAAAGTGTATGGTGCAGCTCTTTTACGGTTGAGAAAGTCCGATTTTTCGCAAGTACGCCATTATGGTGGAATATCTCCTGCGTGGCCATTGCCTTACGAAACTTTTCAACCCTATTACCTTAAAGCAGAAGAACTTTTTTGCGTTCACGGAAAGCGCCATGAAGATCCCACAGAGCCCCCGGAAGATGCTCCATATTTTTATCCTCCTGTAAGTCATGAGCCGCACATCTTGGAAATATTTGAAGGGATAAAAAAGCAAAATCTCTATCCTTTTCATTTGCCTCTTGCCATACGCCTGAATGAAGAAAATAGGGAAAAAAGTCCTTGTATCAGATGTGATACATGCGATGGGTATCCTTGCCTTGTTGATGCAAAAGCAGATGCCCATGTGATGTGCGTTGCCAGGGCACTTGAGTATCCAAATGTCACTTTATATACAAATGCAAAAGCACTCCATTTTATGGCAGATGAAACGGGTACGAAAATTACAGGAGTCGAGATCAATCACAAAGGAAAAATTAAACGAGTTTCTGCAAAAGT
>JBDHQC010000177.1:0-3222 GCA_039806815.1 Parachlamydiales bacterium | reverse complement strand
TACGTACAATTCTGATCTTCTCACATCTTTATTCCAAGTCCCTGCTTCCATATTTGAAAAAATGGTAAAATTCCCTCAGGACGTTTTTATTGCAGGAGCAGGTTGATATAAAAAAAATTCTTTACAAACTCTTTCTTTTCGTTTAGGAATTGAAGATGGTCGAACCAAAGGCAAGACACTATGCTGCAGGAAAAAGAAGTGATTCTGATTACCGGCTCAAGTGGTAGGATTGGAACTCGTATAGCAAGTCGGTTTTCTGTAGATAAATATCAACTCGTTGGTCTTGATATTGCAAAACCAAAACAACCGTTAAAGAATCTCGATTATATTTATGCTGACCTTACATCTGGTGTCAGCATGAATAAAGTAATGGATGAGATTCGAAAAAAATATGGTTCCAAAATCAGTTCTGTTATTCATCTCGTAGCGTATCGCAATTTTAAAGGAGGACAGTGGGAGCACTATGAAAAAATCACCCTTGGTGGGACAAAACGCTTAGTATCATGTGTACAGAACTTTGAAACAGAGCAGTTTATCTATTCAAGCTCTATGTTTGTTCATGCGCCCTGCAGTCATTTTGAAAAAATAAACGAAACATGGCCTGAATGGACAACATGGGAATATCCTCGATCAAAACTCGAAGTAGAAAAATTCTTAAAGAAAAATCACGGAAAAATTCCTCTTGTAATTTTTCAGGTGGCAAAATGCTACGACGACGCATGTCATTCTGAAATGCTTTCTCATCAAATTCAAAGAATTTGGGAACATCAACTCGAATGTCATTTATTTCCGGGAGATATTTTCCATAGCTCATCATTTTTGCATATCGATGATCTTGCAGATGCAATATATCTTGCCGTTCAAAACCGCAAAAAAATGCCTGAACTTTTGACGATGCTCGTTGGCGAAGAAGAGACAGTAAGTTATGACGAATTGCAAAAAATGATAGGCCTTTTAATCAATGGAAAGGAGATAAAAACGTATCAGATACCTAAATGGATCGCAAAAATAGGGGCTTGGGTCCAAAATCATACACCGGGCATTAAACCAACGTTTATTAAACCATGGATGATAGATCTTGCAGGGAATAATTATTCCTTAGACACAAGCTTAGTCAAACGAACCTTGGGTTGGGAGCCAAAACATTCTCTTCGAAAGACTTTGCCTGAAATGATCAAGGCACTTAAGGCAAACCCTATACAATGGTATCACGAAAATCAGCTCCCAGTTCCTGCTTATTTTTGTAAGAAAAAATGATCCTGGACATTTAATGCTCTTGTTATATTCACGGAAAATTTCCATTAGAAACATTCAAGTTACGTTATTTATAACGAAATCAGATTGTGTATTCATGAGGAGGGCTCCAAAAAATCACGAGATCCCTCTCAAAAAGGTGATAAACTGTCAATATGTCAAAATAGCTTATTTGCAAACACTTGAATCTTTGATGCTCCTACATCCCTTTCATTTTGCAAACCGACAAAATACAATATATCTTCAAGTACGTAATTAGGATAACACTTTGCTAATGTAATAGAATCAGGGAATGTAAGGCTTGTGTATTCTTTTTCTGTGTCGAGATCATATATTTGAAATTGCTTTTACGATGTGGGCAATAGCTTTTTTTCTTTTACAAATGTGATCTCCTTGATTAATTCAATGTAAAAATATATTTTAAGTTTTTATTTTGGAAAAAAATTAAGGAGAAAAAAAATGAAGTTTATGTCCTCAATGAAGATAGTGCTCTGCACTTATCTTGTAACACTTTCTTCTGTAGTTAGTGCGTCTACATTTACTGACTGGACGGAGGATCCTACAGATCCGATTTACAATCCGTTTCCAACAACCGCGCTACAAGAAGATTACTTTCCTTGCGTTGTTTACGATGAAAATCAATTTAACGGCGATGGCGCAGTTGCCTATTATAAAATGTGGCATCAAGGAGATAATGGAACCATTGCTCTTTCTTGTTCTGACGATGGGAAGAACTGGACTTTCATTGGGCAGACAAATCTTCCTGAAAATGCAGCATTTCATCCTTGCGTTGTCTACGATAAAGACGGCTTTAAGAAAAATGACGATCATTATCGTATCTGGTATTGGACAGGGGTCGTTGGAAAAACACCTGATGTAATTCAATTTACTGAATCAAAGGATGGGCTTACATGGAAACCTCCAGTTCCGATTATCCAAAGCACATCTCATCCCCTTGTCGATGGAATTACTCCTGGATATTTCTATCATTTATATGGACCTGGATTTGTTCATTATAATGCAAATGCAGTTCCAAAGCCTGGAAAGCCAGACACGTTTCCTTATGTTATGTTCTACGATACCTCAAGTGAAGGGTTTGGTCCTGGCATAAGTGTTGAGCAGATTGCATTGGCATACAGCACCGATGGAAAAAATTGGGCAAGATATGGATCAACTCCGGTTCTCATTCCAAGTGGAGGAGATACGGACTGGGATGGAACTCATATGTATCGACCTTCGATTATTTTCAAGGATGGAACATATCATATGTTTTATTCCGGTTCTAATGACGTTCTTCCGGGAGGAGTTGTTTATGCGCATGGCCTTGGACATGCAACTTCTTCCAATTTAGTTACTTGGAAAATAGATCCATCAAATCCAATATTTTACTACCAACAAGATGCTTCCTGGAGAAATGGCCGTGTTTATACTCCCTTTGTATTACCTGGTTCTTGCAACGCAATAAACCCAAGAGAACACCTTTTCAAAATGTGGTTTACTGGGGGAACGGGTACTACTGCAGGAATAGATCAAGGCATTGGCTATGCAACAATTCCATGCTGTAAGATAGAAAATAATCAAGACGATTGTACGTATTGCTATAAAAAGTAAAAAACTACGAAGGCACGAGAATTTCTTGTGCCTTTTTTTGTATTATTAAATCCAATCATTTATAAGATTTGCTATGAGGCCGCTCCAGCCGGTCTGATGAGATGCTCCAAGACCTCTTCCTGTTTCTGCATGAAAATGTTCATAAAATAAAATGAGATCGGAAAAGTTTGGATCGTTTTGATAAAAAAGAGTGTCTCCATGGATAGGTCTTGTTCCTTGAGGGCTCTTGCGAAAAAGCTTCATCAAGTTTTGTGCGTAGGTTTTTGCCATATTTTCTAATGTCGTATCCTGTTCACCTGGTGCGTTTATTATAAATAAATCACCAACTCCACGATGGAGTTTCATCAATGCTTCAAT
>JBDHQC010000176.1:0-3230 GCA_039806815.1 Parachlamydiales bacterium | reverse complement strand
CCATCTGCTGGAAATTTTGAAACGGTTCCATCTTCGGCAAGTAATTTAGGGCCTACAAGCAAAAAGCTTTCTGACCAAGTCAAAGAGCGAATTGAATATTTAAAAAAAATGCATCCAAACGAAACTAGTATTCCTTCTGATCTCGTATACACATCGGCAAGCGGAATTGATCCTCACATTAGTCTATTTGGCGCTTTTTACCAAGTCGATCGAATCGCGAAGGCTCGCTCGTTACATGAAGTAGATAAAAATAAAATTATCGACTTGATACTGTCGAATAAAGAAAATACCTATGTAAACGTTCTAATCCTTAATCTTGCCCTTGATGGAATTTTTAATGAGTAATTACGTATGACACAAGAATATTCACCAAGCCCTGATGAATTACTCGAAGCGCTCAAAAAAGAAGAACAAGGAGAAAAGAGCGGAAAATTAAAAATATTCTTTGGTATGTGTGCAGGCGTTGGAAAAACGTATTCCATGTTAGAAGAAGCGCACATACGGCAAAAAGAAGGAGTCAATATCGTAGTTGGGATTGTCAATACACATGGTAGAATCGAAACAGAACGATTATTGGAAGGTCTTACTGTTATTCCAAAAAAATGGATTACGTATCACGATGCATTGTTTGAAGAATTGGATTTAGAAGCTATATTAAGGATTAAACCTGAATTGGTTTTAGTCGATGAACTTGCTCATACAAATGTTCCAGGATCGACACACCCAAAAAGATGGCAAGATATTGAAGAAATTTTGCGTGCAGGCATAGATGTTTATACGACATTGAACGTGCAGCACATCGAAAGTAGAAGAGATATCGTTGAAGGTGTTTCAGGAATTCAAATTCGGGAAACAGTTCCTGATTCGATATTGGAAAGGGCAGATACTGTTGAACTTGTCGATATAACACCTGAAGAGCTTTTAGAGCGGCTAAAAGACGGCAAGGTCTATCTTGGTGATAAATCTAAAATTGCAATTGAACATTTTTTTAAAAAAGAAACACTTACAGCGCTTCGCGAACTTGCATTACGACTTACAGCAGAAAAAGTTGAACATGATCTTCACAGTCTTCTTTCGAAGGGAAGAGGTTGGACGACGCGCGAAAAACTGCTTGTCGCGATTAGTGCAAGTCCATATTCAGAACAACTTTTGAGACAAACGAGAAAGAGGGCTTTTGAACTCGATGCCCCATGGGTTGCAGTGTATGTAGACACTGGAAAAGTTCTTTCAGAACTTGATCAAGAAAGGTTAGCAAAACATTTTTCCCTAGCACAAAATCTCGGTGCTGAAATTGTAACGACATATGATACCGATATTGCTCGAGGAATTCAGAGAATTGCAAAACAAAAAAACTGCTCACAAGTGGTCATTGGAAGACCCCCTGTGAAAACATTTTGGAATTTTTTTTCAAAAACATATTTTGAAACACTGGAAGAAGAAAACAAAGACCTCGATATTCTCCTCATTCGACAAGACAAAATCCCAAAAGTTTTGGTAGAAAGAGAAAAGTCAAAAATACAGTTCAAAAGAAAGCTTTGGGAATTTTCGGGAGTATTTTTATCTCTTGGTCTTCTCACACTTTTCGGGTATCATGCCTTGCCGATCATAGGGTATGAGTCTGTTGGCTATTTCTTTTTACTTGCCATTTTGTTTTTTAGTTTTTTTGTCGGGAGAGGTCCAATTTTTTTTGCAGCGCTTTTGAGCGCGTTCAGTTGGGATTTTTTCTTCATTCCCCCTGCATTTTCTTTAGCCGTTGAAAACACGGAAGATCAAGTTCTTCTGGTAATTTACTTTCTTACGGCAGCAATTTCAGGAACTATGACATCAAGGCTTCATGAAAAAGACTATTTATTGAATATACGCGAAGAAAGAGCACAAAGGCTCTTAGAAATAGAAAAAGCAGTCGCAAGTGATGTTGGTTTTGAAGCTTTCCGAAAAACTATCATTCAAATACTTGAAAAGATCTTTCCTGCAAGTGTTGATCTTTTGATTTCGAACGTAGAACATACGTTGATCTTGACAAGTCATCTCGTAATTTTACAAGACGAAAAAGAAAAAGCAACTGCAGTGTGGTGCTTTGAACACGCAAAAATTGCAGGAAAAAATACCGATACACTTCCATCTGCACAAGCTACTTATTTTCCTATTCAATCTGCCAAATCAACTCTCGGGGTTCTTGTCTTAGTGCCCCATTCTGCGACACCACTTTCTTATGAAGAAAAAAACTATTTGCAAGCAATATGTGGACTTTTGTCTTCTTTTTTTGAAAGGGTCCTTGCAAAGGAAAAAGGAGAAATTCAATACTACACAAATTTTGCAGAAAGGCTCCATACAGCAATTATGCATGCTGTTTCTAAGACGTTCAACGAACCTTTGAAAAAATTATTTGAATCTGTAGAAAAGTTAAAATCGACTCAAGAGAAAACTCTTATCGATGAAATTACAAAAGATATCCACAACGTCGGCGCTACATTGCAAATTATTATAGATAACGTTGTGACAATATCCGAAATCGAATCAGGATTTTTAAAATTAACAAAAACTAAAAACGATTTAAGAGATCTCATTCGGGATGCGATATTGGAAATATCCTTTTGTTCTCCGAAATCGAATATAAAATTCCAAAAGCAAGATCAATCTATAATTGCAAATATTGATCTTAAATTATTGAAACTTGCCATTAAAAACATACTTCTGAATGCAATTGAAAGTTCTCCAGAGGGTGGTGAAGTTGCAATTGAAATGCAAGGAGTACCCGGTGAAATTTCTATTATAATAAGTGATTCAGGAACTGGGATACCGGAGGAGTTGCACGGGAGAGTTTTTGAAAAGTTCTACCGACTTGAGAGTACAAAAGGCTATGGCCTTGGGTTGGGCCTTTCTTTAGTCAAAATCATCGTTGAAGGGCATGATGGTAAAATCTCTGTTAAAAATAAAGTACCCCATGGCACTCAATTTACAATATTACTTCCTTTTTAAATTGAATGGTTATCGGTAAACTTTCTCGATTATTTTTTTCACCACAGAGACACACAGAATAAAAAATTTTATACTTTTAAGTAATTAAAAATGATTATCAATTTTTTCTCTGTGACTCTAAAGTCACTGTGGCTTTGTTGAAAAAGACAAAAAGATAAATATTTGAAAAACATTTAACATAGTAAATTATTTAATTGTCACCAGATGGGTGAATCATCTTATTCATTACATGACAACGAAGAATCATTTCA
>JBDHQC010000035.1:0-14188 GCA_039806815.1 Parachlamydiales bacterium | reverse complement strand
TTCGTTAATTCCGCCATCTACTTCAATGTCAAATGGTAAAAGTTCGTTTTTCTTTCCCTTTTCGACAATGACGCCCCCCTGCCGGATGCCTAATTTGTCACACGTTTCTCGTGTAAATTTTATTTTATCAATGACATTTTTATGGAATTTCTGCCCACCAAAGCCTGGAGGGACAGTCATGAGAAGGACCATATCGCATAAAGGTAAGAATTTTGGTATGAATGAAGCGCTCGTTTCAGGACAAAAGGCAAGACCTGCCTTTACGTTACAGCGCCGAATATACTCTAATGTCTCTTCAATGTCTTCTGTGGCCTCAAAATGAAAGGTGATCATATCAGCGCCAGCTTCTACAAATCGCTCGATATATTCATACGGATTGTACATCATCAGATGTACGTCTAAGAACATAGATGTGGATCTATTAATCGCCGCAACTACTTGAGGGCCTATCGTAAGATTTGGAACAAAATGCCCATCCATCACGTCAACATGTAACCAGTCTGCCCCACTTTCCTCAACGCGCTTTGCCTCGTCAGATAAATGAGCAAAATCTCCCGCCAAAATAGAAGGGCATATCTTCACACTCTTCTTCATATCCACCTTTCCAAAAATAACTGCTACGATAACACGGAATGTTGAATTCAGAAAAGGGGAAATACTGAATGTGTTACATACGAATGAAACAAAATTTCAGGATTTTTCCATTTCTCTAATATGACTTTCTAGTAAAGTTTTAATACCGTCCCAATATCGTACATTTGCATATTTTTCACTTAGAACGGGATCTTTTGTTTCAAACCGTTTAGCAATTTCTGCATCGGCACCTATTAACTTAGTTAAACGTTGTGTTAATTGCTTAAGTTGCTCTGTATCATTATTCACCGCTTCTTTTAGAGCTGCTACAGAGTTCTCTATAAGGCCTCCTTCTTTCCCACTCTCCGTTATATCAGAACGTAGTTGATCCAATTGCTTTTCAAGATCAAAACGGATGCTCATATTACTAAAAACTAACTTAGCGTCTTGAGGTATACGTTTTTCGGAAGATGATCTTCTTGCTTCTTTTTGTTCTGTTTGTCGTGACTCTTGAGCTTTGACCGCTTTATCAACAATTGCATCCATGGGAGTGCCTTGTTGACCTGGTGATGGGGTCGCTTTTTGTCTTCTACGGAAGGGCATACCACCTACACCTACCTTAACAACTTCAGTTTCTTTACTTCCTTGTTTTGTAACTTTTCCCTCAATTCTGTGAGATGCTATCTGCGGTTCTTGCGAAATCCTTTCCATCCTCATATTAATGACCCCTGAACTCCATTGCTTTCCCTGTGGTTGCCTACTAATTGTGTGAGTTTCTCCTCCCTCACCAGTCGGTTTCATCTTTCCTGTTGAAGACTTAATTAAATTTAAAAAAAAAGCTTTTAAACCACCAGCACCTTCTAGTCTTGGAGCATCACCCATACCATCCTCCTTATTCGGCTAATATTAACTTTAATCTCATAATATCATAACAAATAAATTTTATTTAAAATCAATCTAACTCTTCATAATTTTATAATAGCATAAAAAATATAATTTTAATAATGAAGAATAAATGTTCTTTATTACCCGACTCTTTTTAGCCTCTATCGAGAGAATTAACTTTAATTATCAACCCTCGGATATTGTTCACAGAATCAGGGATCTTTTTAATGTTATTTCCGAGTAAATTGAGTTCTTTTAGATTCGTAAGAAGACTTAAGCTATCCGGAAGTTCTGTTAGGTCATTGTATGATAAATCGAGGATTTCTAAATTACATAATTTTGAAATAGATTCAGGAATACTTTTTATTTCGTTTCCTGCCAGTTCCAGTTTTTTTAGAGGAAGGATTTCTGTTATGCATTCTGGAAACTCCGATAGGTTATTATAGGAAAGATCTAGATAGCTTAACGATTTGAGTGCAACAATTGAACTTGAAACTGAATAAATCCCAATGCCATTAAATACCAAGCATTCCAACCTTTCAAAATACTTTATTTCATCGGGAAGCCTTAAAATATGTATATTGTGAGTTCTATCATTATTAATACAAACAGTAACTACTGTTAGTTTTACATTACAGAGAAAATCAAGAGGAAAGGGATATTCAGAAAGACATTTTCGAATATCATGTGCATTTTCATATTCTTCAAAACATGGGAGCATAGGGATCATTACTTGCCAAAAAGCAAGAAGATCATTGTCTTTAATTGCAAGAATTTTGCTTTTAAGTTCTTTCCAAAATGACGATGCCATAAAATTTACATCACAAACTTTGAGCCCATACTCTCGTTTCAATTGGAAAAATAATTCTTTGAGCAGATTGTAATAATCAATCGTTCCTGTTCTTTTTTCATATTTTTCTTTGATTTTTTCTGGAAAAATTTGAGCTTTTGTATACGATTCAAGCACTTCTTCAAAAAGTGGTCGAACAATTTCTGCGCGTTGCTTATAGAAAAACGTACACGTTTCAAGAAGTTTTGGGTTTTCAGAAAGAGAACCAATATAAAGCGTAAGTTCATATGGAAGATTGAAGAGTTGTAGAGACTTTTCAGTTTGTACTTGGTCTTTTTTGACAAATGATTGAGGAACTGTTGTGCTGCAAATAGACTGCCAACAACTAAAAAGAGCTGCTTGCATGATTTTATTCTCCATTATTATTTTTTTATAGTTCTAAAGGTACGATATGGAAATATTTCACTTTCATTCCAAAGAGGATCAGAAAGAGTGTTAATGCGTATATAGGGCTTATTTTCATGAACATCAGAGTGGATGAATTTCCCATCGTGAAGGTACATCCCCACATGCGTAATTTTATCTTCACTTTTTCCGAAAAATATGAGGTCGCAGGGTTGTATGTGTTCAACTGTAGTTTTCGTAAAACCTTCCCACTTCATCTGATCTTTTGAATCTCGTGGAAGATAAATTCCCATTTGGCGATAGAGCATTTGCACAAAACCGGAACAATCATATCCAAAACTCGAACGTCCTCCCCAGGTATAGGGAAGCCCTAAAAAGCGAAGAGAAAATTTGCAAAGTTCATCTTGACCCAAAAGACGATCAGAAAATTCAAGATCTCCTCTTTGAATATATGCTTTTTCTCCATTGCAAAGCACTTGAACCCAACGGCTGTCTTCCGATTCTTGATCAATGACTTCTATCCGACTTTCAAAGGCAAGTGTCATGATAGGACCATAAATCGTGTCTTTCGTATTATAAACATGGGCTTGCAAACGATTTACTTTTGCAGTTGGAAATCCTATTTCGATATCGCTGAGTGTATTTTTCTTTACCCAACCGCGGTAATTGTCAAGGCTTGTTTTTATGTACACCCAATCATCTCGTTGCTTTTCTACAGTAACTTTTTCAGAAAAAAGCGCTTGAGAGACTATTTCAGAATCTTCCAAAGGTTGCTCACGCATCGTTGCAACGGGAACTGATACGAAGTTGTACAATAAGGCAGTTGAAAGGAACAGCACATTCATTTTGAACCCCACATTCATCGCTCAAGGCATCCTAGCAAATTATTGCAAATGCTAAAAGCGTTTTCAAGAGACTCAAAAAATTTACACAATCTTTATTTCTATTGTTGATTTAAATTTTAGTTTTCACTAAACACTATGTAAAGACTCATGCAGAACCTTTTTTTCGATCCACTTTCAATTGAAGGTTGCATGTAAAAAAAAACAATCTTGTAAATCAACAACGATCTCACTGAAAAATGAAAAATAGTACAAATGATGTAAGGTTTTCTCTACCACAAAAAGATGTCATAAATGCGTTGTTTGCATGTCTTTTCTTTATTTTTAGTCTAAGCTCTGTTCCGTGTCATGCAAAATCGGAGTTGATGTACAAAAATTCGGCTTCTGAGCAAAATACAGGTCTTGATCTTTATTGGTGGAAAGAGTCAAAGTTTACTAATTTTGGAGATTATCTTTCATTAAAAGTTGTCGAACGGATTACAAATGGAAGAGTCAGAGAATTTTCAAAAAATTCATCTGCTTATGAAAAAAAACTTCTCGTCATTGGTTCCATATTTGTCTTTGCAAGAGAAAATGACGTCGTATGGGGCTCGGGGATTAACGGAAAAGTCCTCAATAAAATGAGCTATCCATTTACAAAGCTCGATGTGAGAGCTGTTCGTGGACCACTTACGCGTAAGTTTCTCATCCAAAAATTAAAAATCCCCTGCCCAGAAGTTTACGGAGATCCTGCATTATTGACGCCGTATCTTTTTCCAGAATTCAAAAGGAAAAAAAATCCACAATACGAATACATCATCATACCTCATTATTCCGAAGAAAAATACTTTCCAAAAAATAAATACAAAAATGTCGTCTACTCAACAGAACCTTGGGATCAGATTATGTTGAAAATTTTAGACAGCAAGTTTGTCATTTCCAGTTCCCTACATGGTATCATCATACCAGAAGCCTATGGCATCCCTGCTCGTCTCTTAAGGATCACAAACAATGAGCCCATATTTAAATTTCACGATTACTATCTTGGAACAGGGCGTCCCAACTTTCACGTCGCTCGCAGTATAGAAGAGGCCCGTAGAATGGGCGGAGAAAAACCTTGTGCGTGCGATTTAAAAAAACTCTACGAGGCATTTCCATTTGAGTTTTGGCCAGGACTTGAACCGAAAAAATTCAACTTTCAACAAAAATAGAACTAGGACAACAATTGTATGCGTTTTATCTTGAATTCCATTTGCGTAATTTTCATTTTTGCAACATCTCATCTTTCAGCTTTCGTTGACTTGGAAGAAGCCTATTTAGATGATTTTATTCTCGAGACAAAAAAAATTGAAATTCCAGGATATATCGATACATTTAACCCCTCGATTGTTCGCTGGAAAAATTCTCTATTAATGACATTTCGTGCAGGCGATACTCATTTAGCTTCAGATGATGAATGGATAGTAATGAGTTTTCGCGCAAGAGACCCTCAAAGTGGCTCGACAAATGATTTCGGCATTGTCATTTTAGATGAAAACTTTGAATGTGTAAAAAGCCCTCAGATTCTCGATATCTCCTATGAAAATGAATCGTTCATGCTCAGACAGCAAGACCCAAGACTCATTGCAATCGGCGACAAAATCTACATCGTTTACAGCAACATGATCCAAGGGCAAGACACTATAGAAACAAGAAGAGTTTTTATCGCAGAGCTCTCTTACGATGGGAACGAATTTCGCGTTGGTGAACCCGAATGCCTTTTACATTTTGAAGGAGAAAATGAAGGACGCTGGCAAAAAAATTGGGCCCCTTTTGATTATCAAGGAGAACTCTATCTTTCTTATAGTTTTTCCCCACACGGCGTTCTTAAGCCTATTTTCGGAACAAGTAGCTGTGATACAATTGCAACGACGCAAAGCGATATCGACTGGGAGTGGGGTGTCCTTCGCGGCGGAACTCCTGCGTTATTTGAAGGCGACGAATACCTCGGCTTTTTCCATTCTTCAATTTTAATGCCTTCTGCTCATTCTCAAGGAAAAAAAATCCAACATTACTTTATGGGCGCCTATACGTTTCAGGCACACCCACCTTTTGCAATCACTCGAATAAGCCCAAAACCAATTGTTGGCAAAAACTTCTACCATGGACAGATTCATAAGACATGGAAACCACTCCACGTCGTCTTTCCAGGAGGATTTATTTCGTCAAAAAAATATATTTGGGTCCTATATGGAAGACAAGACCACGAAACGTGGGTTGCAAAAATCGATAAGAAAAAACTCTTTCAAAGCCTTAAAAAGGTAGCGCCGTGAAGTATATTTTTTCGTTATTTCTTTTGTTATGGAATTGTACGTGTTTTGCTATTCTTGATCTTGAAACAGGAAAAATTCAAGATTTTGTTCTCGAAACCAAAAAAATTACAATTGACGAGTATCCTTTTGCATTAAACCCTTCCATCGTTCGATGGCAAGGAAAATTTCTCATGAGCTTTCGCGTTATACCAAGCCGTGCTCAAAAATATACCTCTTACATAGGCCTTGTCTTTCTCGATAACAATTTTAATCCCATTACAAAGCCTCAGATGCTCCAATTGCGAGATAGTGGTTCACCCGTTCCATCACGAGCAGAAGACGCAAGACTCATCGTCGTAGGAAATAAGCATTTATACATTATCTATGACGACAATCCCTATCCTGCAATCACAAAAGGAGGATTTAGGGTTTATGTTGCAAAGCTTATTTGGAATGGAGATGAATTTACTATTCACAATAAAGTATGTCTTTCCAAATTCGAAGGACAAGATAGTAACGTACGGGAAAAAAGTTGGGTGCCATTTGACTACAAAGGAAAATTGCATCTTGCCTATAGCCTGACTCCCCACCTCATATTTCTTCCAAATCTTATAACTGGTGCATGCAAAACAGTTTGCAAGACAATGAGTCCGACAAGTTGGAACTATGGCCATTTACGAGGAGGGACACAAGCGTATATAATTGGAAATGAATACCTTTCTTTTTTCCATTCATCGCAAGATATGGTGACAATTCATTCACAAGAAAAAAAATCTCACCATTATTTCATGGGTGCATACACCTTTTCTTCTCATCCGCCTTTTGCAATCACTCGCATAAGCCCAGAACCCATCATCGGAAAAGGATTTTACACCGGAATGACCTATGTTCCATACTATAAACCAGCAAAAGTAGTATTTCCTTGTGGATATGTTTCCGATAAAAAATACATCTGGGTCTTTTATGGAAGAGATGATTATGAAAATTGGGTCGTTAAACTCGATAAAGATGGTTTATTAAAAAGCCTTGTCCAAGTAATTCCTTCCTAGATACTTTTCACAAAGAGGAAAATTGCGTTCTTTTAGACATCGCCGAATTAGCGATGAAGAAACTGGTACTGACTCTACTGTAAATCGTTCAAGGAAATGACATTCGATCCCATACTTTGGGGCATGCTTTACAACAAATGCACGATCTCCTTTTCGATCAGAACCAAAAGTAACATCAGCACCTGTCACCCATTCTGAAATCGCAAGATTTTGCACTAGCATTTCGAAAAAATTGTCCGCAGATAAATTTTTAAGCTTTTCGTCGAAGGGAATTTCTATATAGAGATCAAACCCAAACCGCTCGATTAATTTTAGCTTTTCTTCTCGGGTTGTCAAAAGAACGATCTTGTTTTCAGGACAAAGAATTTCTGCAGGATGATTTGAAAAAGTAAGAATGACTGATTTTCTATTCTTTTCATTTTTAAGCTTTTGAACATAATGAAAAAGAAATTGGTGCCCGAGATGGACTCCATCGAACGTTCCAAATGTAAAAACACACTTTTCATCGAGGATTTTTTCATCGACGAGATTATGTATGATTTTCATGAATTACACGTCTGTTCTAAAATCAAATGTCCCTGCCACTTTTTTTCTTCAGAATAAAGATCATCCAATGTAATCGCATCATCTAGAGAAAAATCTCCTGATTTCGTACGGCAAAGTTCAACCAGATGCGCAAATGTGCCAAGCGCTTTTCCCATGTCGTCAGCAAGACTTCGAATATATGTCCCTTTTGAACAATGAACGTGAATGTCTACGTAAGGATACTCATAATTCAAAAGCGTGATGGCCACTGTAACATAATTTGGCTTTCTTTCTACAACTTGCCCTTTTCGTGCAAGTTCATACAATCTCGTCCCCTGAATTTTTTTTGCAGAATACATCGGCGGGATCTGTTCTATCGTTCCTTGAAATTCTCGGATGACACTGTTAATTTCGTCGATCGTTGGAACGTACCGAGAAAATGCGATTTTTTCACCTTCCAGGTCAAACGTATCTGTTTGTTCCCCTAATTTCAAACGAGCATTGTATTCTTTATCGCGATTGAGGTATTGGTCTTGAATTCTCGTATAGCGCTTACCAACAAAAATGACCATAAGGCCCGTTGCAAAGGGATCTAAAGTCCCTCCATGACCTACTTTTTTCTTCTGAAGACACTTTCTTACTGCATGTACAATTGAAAAAGAAGTTTTTCCTTTCGGTTTATCGATGAGCAAAATTCCTTCATTGTCATCACACTCTTTTTGCATATTCCCTACTTTGTTTCTTCCTCGTGTTCTCTTTCCTCTCGCTCTTTTGAAATTTTGTGCAAAAGCTCTTCGATCCGCAATTGCTTTTCAAGTCCTTCGTCGATAAAAAACTCTAAGACGGGAAATTGCCTCATCGTAACCTTTTTCGATGCCATCATTCCGATCATCTTTGCATTCTCTGAAAGAGCATCTATTGCTTTCTTTTTCTCTTCAGGACTGGCCATGATATTGACAAAGACTTTTGCATGGCGTAAATCCCTTGTTATATCCACAGATGTTATTGTAATAAATTCATTGATGTGTGGAACATGGTGAATATCTCGGTGTATTACTTCAGAAATCACTTCTTTTAAAAGCGAATTCAGACGGACAGTGCGTTGTTCTTTCATTTGTAGTCCTAAAATTTAAAGGGAACTTTTTACATCTTCGGTTGCCAATTTCCAGCTAATGACTTCAAGCAAGAGACGGCAGATACAATGATTTGAACCCTGGCATAGATTGCCTTCGGTTCAAATCATTGAAGATAACTTCTCGTAATAAGTCAATAACAGCGAATTGGAAGCCAATCGGTTTTCAAGTTTACAGTTCCTGTGAAAGATATATAGTCTCATATGCTTCAAGTATATCACCAACTTGGACTTGAGGATTCTGCTGAAGGACAATTCCGCACTCAACTCCTTTTTGTACTTCTCGAACGTCTTCTTTCACGCGCTTCAATGAAGCAATTGGTCCTTTCCAAATGACATTGCCATCACGAACCTGACGAACAGAGGCATTTCTCATAATTGTTCCGTCAATAACCTGACATCCGGCAATAACACCGAGATGCGAAGATTTAAAGAGTGCTTTCACTTCTGCTTTGCCAAGGTCTTTTTCCTGTGCGATTTTATCGAGTAACGATCTCATGATGTCTTTGATATCATCGATCGCATGATAGATAATATTGTGCGACTTAATCACAACACCGAGCTCTTTTGCAAGTTGTTCTGCATGCATTTCTATAGGTGCATGAAATCTCACAATAGTCGCTTTTGAAGCATGTGCAAGTTGCACATCAGATTCTGATACTTCCCCAATACTCGTTGCAATGATTGCAATCTCGGCTTTTGTAGATTCAATTTTTTCAATAGCTGTTTTTAAAGCCTCCAAAGACCCTTTGACATCTGCACAGAGTATGAGATTTAATACCTTTTTGACAATTCCTGTCTTTGCACTTTCGATCATACTGTCCAAAGTCTTTCGCTTTTTCAGGCCGAAAGAGATTTCACGACGACCTTCAGATCTTTTTTCTGCAATTTCTCGAGCTTCTTTTTCGCTCTTGACGACGATAAATTCTTCCCCAGATTCAGGGAATCCCGAAAGACCATTAATCATGACAGGCATTGATGGAGTTGCTTCTGCAACTTCTTTACCGTTCTCATCTCTCATCGTCTTCACACGACCCCAATTCGATGCAAAGACCAAACTGTCACCCACGTGAAGAGTTCCATTCTGAATGAGTATTGTTGCCACAGGACCAAGTCCTTTGTGCATTTGAGCCTCAATAACTGTTCCTCTTGCACGACATGAAGGATTTGCACGCAATTCTAAGACTTCTGCTTGCAATGCAAGCATCTCTAAGAGTGTATTAATACCATCTCCTGTCACTGCAGAGCAATTGACTGTTATTGTTTGGCCTCCCCAGCTCTCCGGCAATAGATTCACATCCGCTAACTGACGGTATACTTTTTCGGGATCAAATCCTGGCTTATCGCTTTTATTGATCGCAACAACTATCGTTGCATTTGTCCCTTGTGCTGCTTTGAGCGCTTCATACGTCTGTTCTTTCATACCATCGTCACCTGCAACAACTAAAACAACGATGTCTGTTATCTCAGCACCGCGCTCTCTCATCTGTGCAAAAGCAGAGTGCCCAGGTGTATCTAAAACTGTTATTAATCCATGAGACGTAGGGCAAGTAAATGCGCCGATATGCTGCGTGATTGCCCCTACTTCATATTGCACACGATTTGATTTTCGTATTACATCTATGAGACTTGTCTTTCCATGATCAACGTGACCCATAAATGTAACTACAGGTGGCCGTAAGCTAGATACATCTTTTTGTGCTTCAATTTCTTCTTTAATCGTTTTGTCAGTAACGCGAATGCGTTCTTCTTCTTTCGTATCGATGTTTACCTCACATCCAAACTCGTTTCCAATGAGTTGAACTACGGTATCATCAGAGAGAAAATCGTTTAATGTAACGACAATACCTTGTAAGAATAACTTTGCTATGACCTCAGATGCCTTTACCTTCATCTCTTGGGCTAGATCTTTTATGAGTATCGGAAGTCGTATTGTAATCTTCGATGGTCGAACGATTTCTTGCTGTTCTTGTACTACTTTTGGAAACTTGGGACGTCTCTTTCTCCAGACTTCATCTTCCTCTTCTCCCCCTTTCAGGCCATGCCTATGGCGAGCATCGAAGACCTTTGCTTCGCCCTTGCGAAATCCTGCTGCCCTTTCACCTTCCTCTTTTGCCTTTTGCTTTAAACGACGTTGCGCTTCGAGTTGGGATGTGCTCTGATCTTTTTGTTCCTTTCTTTTTCTTTCAGTTTCATCTCCTATCTTAGGAGGAACATTCTGAGAACGCATTTGCTCCTTTGGAAAAGGTTTTTGAGCAGCTTGCGTCGTAAACGGTTTAAAACCGGAAGGACCACTTGGGCGTGGTTGATGAGACGAATATGGTCTTGCCCCGCCCTGACCATACCCTCTTGCTCCTTCGCGATGAGGATACCCACCTCCAGGGCGTGATCCACCTTCATAACGTGGTGCACCTCCTGGGCGCGGTCCACCTTCATAACGTGGTGCACCTCCTGGGCGTGGTCCACCTTCATAACGCGGTCCACCTCCATGACGTGGGCCACCTTCGTAGCGTGGGCCACCTTCATGACGTGGGCCACCTTCATGACGTGGGCCACCTTCGTGGCGTCTTTCCTGTCTTTCATAAGGTCTTTGTTGAAAGCCGGTTTGCTGCTGTTGAGGTCTTGGTTTCCATTGGGATCGAGAAACCTCGTGCATGTGTGTTTGCGGTTTATGTTCTACCGTTTCTCTCGGCTTTACAAACGATGGTTTTTTTTCCTCAACGTGCACTTCTTCTTTTGCAACAGGAATTTTAGGCTCCTCATGTACTGCTTGAACGATGTGTTCAGTTGCAGAAATTTGCGGAGCTTCAACCTTTGTGGGTTGTATTTCCTCTTTTTCTGCTACCCTTTCAACTTCTTTTTCAGGTTTTTCTTTTACATTTTTTGCAACTTTTGCTTTCGGAGACTCTTTTGCTTTTTCAGT
The DNA here is from genome assembly GCA_039806815.1 of Parachlamydiales bacterium. Lineage (GTDB taxonomy): Bacteria > Chlamydiota > Chlamydiia > Chlamydiales > FEN-1388 > JBDHQC01. The sequence goes on along the minus strand of JBDHQC010000035.1, from coordinate 2,794 downwards.
CAAAACAGGTTGAGGTTCTTCCTCGGATTCTGATACTTTCTTTTTAGAAAGCTTTTCTTTAAGACCGCGAAGATTGATTGCACCCGCTATTTGCGTATTTTTTATTTGTAACTTCAAATTTTTGGCCAAGATCTCATGCCCTTTGTTTTCTAATTTGTTCTAAAATCTTGTCCGCCAATTCAAGTCCGATTCCTGGAACTTGTGCAAGCGCGTCAAGTGTACTTTCTAATATTTTTCGAGGTGTATTGAACTCATGTGCAATAAGTTGATCGACAGCAAGTCCACTTATTCCCTCAATTTTCGAAATTTCCATGTCAAGCGTTGGGTCCTCAAGCGATGCGATTTGCGCTCTTTCCAGTGCATCTCTTCGTCGGTATTCGCTCATTTTTTGTATTTCGAGATGCGCATCTATGAGTGCACCTAAAAGTCTGACATTCTGACCTTTCTTCCCGATAGCGGTTCCAAAGTCTTCGTCTTCAACGATGACTAAAAGTTCCGATGCATCGTCATTTGTTTTTAACTTTCTGATCTGAATTGGGTTTAAAGCACGCTGTAATAGTTCGAACTTGTCGCTCAAGTAAGGAATGACATCGACTTTTTCATTGTGTAACTCGCGAATAATGTTCTTTACTCGGACACCGCGCATGCCTATACAAGCACCTACTGGATCTACTTTTGGATCTTCAGAACGCACTACAATTTTTGTACGATATCCAGGCTCTCGAACAATTTTTTCGATCGTTATCGTGCCATCAGAAATTTCAGGTATTTCTTGCAAAAATAACTGGCGCACAAATTCTGGGCTCGATCGGGATAATATGACTTCTGCTCCGCCAATATCAGTATCGCAAACTTCCAACAATAGCGCAAAGACTTTGTCTCCAACGTCATAGCGTTCTGTTTCCGGATAATGCCGTCGAGGCATGTGACCTTCAACTTTTCCCAAGTCTACAATGACGGAATTTCCCTTTCCAATTCGCTTTACAATACCTGTGACAAGTTGATTTATTCTATGGCGAAATTCTTCGTATATAACGTCTCTTTCTGCCCCTTTGAGCTTTTGGGTTATGACTTGCCTTGCTTTTTGTGCAGCAATGCGTCCAAAATCTCTCGGAGTCACTGCTACGCGAACGATTTGTCCAAGTTCACAATCGGGATCAATTTCAGAGTATTCTTTCAAAGATACTTCTCGAACGGGGTTCGTTACCTTTTCTACAATTTCTTTATCGCAAAAAACATCGATCTGCCCTGTTTTAGGATGAATCGTAACGTCGACGTTTTCTGCTCCATGAACACTTTTACGGGCAGCAATCACGAGCGATTCTTGTATCGCATTGATAATGATTTCGCGCTTAATTCCCTTTTCTCTTTCGAGATATTCGAATACAGCTAATAGGTCTTTATTCATTAGAGCCTCACACCCCACAAGGTCTTTATCGAAATTTTTAATATTGCATGCATTATACAGCATCTTGTGAGAAAAAAGAAAGCTCTAAAGAACAAGGTTATTGCATAACTACTTGTTCTTTAGAGCGTTATGATTTTCTCGACTACTCTTCGTCGCTTTCTAACTCATCTTCACTTTGGGGTTTTTCGCCCTTTGAAGACTTCTTTGACCCAGAAACGACAATATCATCGTGATTGCATTGCGTATGCTCGATCAAATATTCTTTTATCGACAAGGCAATCTTTTTGTGTTCAGGATCAATTTTAATGACTTTTGCAGTCACGCGATCGTCTTTTGAAACCACATCTTCTATTTTTCCAAAAGGCTTGTCAGAAAGTTCCGTGACGTGGATCAGACCTTCAATTCCATTGTCGAGCTCGACAAAAGCACCAAAAGCCGTAATTTTGCTGATTTTTCCTTGTACCATTGAACCAACAGGCATTGTTTTTTCAATTGATTCCCATGGATTTTGGCTCAACTGCTTTACGCCAAGTGTGATTCTCTTGTTTTCTTTATCTACAGACAAGACGATAGCATCGACTTGATCGCCCTTTTTGAAGATCTCAGATGGATGCGATACTTTCTTGATCCAGCTCAAATCAGATATGTGAATCAAACCTTCAATACCGGGCTCTAGTTCTACAAAAGCCCCAAAGTTCGTCAAACTCTTGATTTCAGTCGTAACATTTGTTCCTGGAGGAAATTTACGTTCAATATCATCCCAGGGGTTGTGTTCGAGTTGCTTTATGCCAAGAGAAATTTTTCCGTCTTGCTTTTGAACGGAAAGGACAATTGCATCGACTTCTTGGCCAACAGATACGACTTCTGAAGGATCTGTAATATTTTTTACCCAAGACATTTCAGAAACGTGGATAAGTCCTTCGATTCCAGGTTCTACTTCCAAGAATGCGCCATAGGGCAAAAGATTCGTAATACGACCATGGACATGTGTGCCAGGCGGATATTTGCGTTCGATTTCGTCCCAAGGATTTGATTCTTTTTGCTTTAATCCCAATGCAACGCGACCTTTTTCTTTGTCGACACTTAAGATGATAACTTCGAGTTTTTGTCCAAGCTGAACCATTTCCGAAGGATGGCGTATGCGTCTCCACGTCATGTCGGTGATGTGTAAAAGGCCATCGATGCCATCGAGATCCAGGAAGACGCCAAAATCTGTAATATTCTTTACAACACCTGTGCGTACATCGCCAACTTTTATATTTTCCAAAAGTTCTGCTTTCTTCGATATGCGTTCTGCTTCTAAAAGCTCACGACGGGAAACTACAATATTTTTTCGATCGATATTGATCTTGAGAATCTTGAATTCGTAAACTTTATCGAGGTATT
>JBDHQC010000175.1:0-3249 GCA_039806815.1 Parachlamydiales bacterium | reverse complement strand
TGCTGCATATATCAATACAGTCTGTCCTTTTTGCAAGTTTGCAAATTCTATCAATGCTTTCCACGCTGTTAAAGAGGCAACTGGAAATGCTGCTGCTTCTAGAAGAGTCACATTTTTTGGTTTGAAAGCGACTTTACTTTCCGGCATTGTGATAAATTCACAATAGGTTCCGTTTTTTATGATCGGCTTTGTAAAATTGGCATAGACTTCATTTCCGACTTGAAATCCTCGTACATCTACCCCAACTGCTGATACAACTCCTGCTCCATCAAAACCTGGAATAATTGGAAATTCGTATCCAAACATATCTTTGAGGAACCCTTCTCTAATTTTCCAGTCTACAGGATTTACCCCAGCATAAAAAAGACGGACTTGAACTTCATCTGGTTCTGGATCTGGAACCGGAACGTCATCAAGATGTAAAAGGTCAGATCCTCCAAATTTGTCGTATACAATTGCCTTCATAGGAAACCCTTACTTTTTTTTTGATTCTGAAAGAAATCCAGATAAAAACAAAAGCTCTTTTAAAAAAATATAAGTAAAGTTAGATTAAAAAAAATAATTTACAAATAAGGAGGCAAATTTAGCAATCTTTTTGGTTGACTGCTAAGTTTCTGTCTTGCTATAGTTTATATTAGCAATCAAATATTGCGACTGCTAACAAATTAACAAATGAGGTTCATATGAGTAAAATGTTGCAAAAATTTTTACTTCCAATGTCGTTGGTCGAAGATGAAGATGAATTTTGGCCAAATCTTTCGAAGATGAACGCATCGGATTTATCCATTTATGAAGATGACAACAATATCGTAGTCGAAGCTGCTCTTCCTGGAATTAAAAGAGAGGATGCAGAAGTCGTCTTTCATAAAGGCGTATTGACGATTCGCGCAAATAAACGCGAGGAAATCGAAGATAAAAAAAGAAAATACTATAGAAAATCAAATCAATCTTTTGTCTATCGCCTCTTGGTTCCAGGAGAAATTGACGAAAACCAAGAACCAAAAGCACAACTGGAAAATGGAGTAATGAAGATCTCTTTCCAGAAACAGAAAAAAGAAGAACCAAAAAAAATCGCAATTTCATAAAATCGAAATTGCTAAAATCTCAAGAGAAACCTCGCTATGCGAGGTTTCTCTTGTTTAATTTTGAATTTCGATGAATATTATCGTTCGAACATGCCACGTATTTTGGGATTATCCCCACATCTCGATTCCTTATACTTTTGATATTCAAAGCAGGTCTTTACAAAAAGGGAATTTTAAAGACGCCGAATGCTACAAAATAAAGAAAACCACAAGTGAAAAAAAGAATTCTATACACCTAGAGAATAGCTTTAAAGATATATTTTATATAAAACAAAGTGATCTCAAAAAGGTATTTCAAAGCATATTTGAAAGATTTCTTTTTTTTTACCCACAAGCAGAAAACTTATCTGTTCCACTTCTTCGAAGCATTGGAAAAAACACGACTGTACTCGAACTGAAAAATAAACTCATTCTTAGCATTGAACTTGCACTCTGTAAAAGTAAAATTGCTGAATTACTTTCTCGCAATGCTATCTCAGACGCTGATATTCAAACTATTCCTTATATAGCAGGTCTTTTAAAAGGAGATTTTTCTTCATCTGGAAAACTCGATCTCAATGGATATAGACGAAAACTCTATAAAATACATAAAGACTTTCTTCAATCTCAAGTAGTGCTTTCGGACTATTTACGAAGACAAGAGAATGCTTTTAAAGTATCTCTTGCATGTGCCCACAAAGGCTCAGTTATTTCCAAAACGTATTGTGCTCTTCGTTTACTTTTCCGACAAACACCAATATCTCCAGCCTATAAAGACGATTCAAGCAAAGTCCTTCTTTTTCCAAAATTTCAGATAGCACTTAAAAAACATCCGAAGAAGATTCGCGAAGAGGTGCATCTGTATCAACAGCTTTTATGTTTTGACATGCCCAATGCAAGAGTTCCTTCCACGTCGTTTCAACGACTTAATCCTTTGCGTCTTGGAATTCCTCTATTGAGTCCTAAAATTCAACGACGTGCCCATGACATTTCTGATCGCACAACAACTTTGCGCAAAGATCGCATAGGCAGTAAAGATGCCAAAGAGCTTTTTACTACATTTAGGAAAAATATAAAAAAGGAAACCGTTGGGGTAAGAAGCTATACGTTTTTAGAAAAGTATAAAGATCAGCTATTTACTCTTCACCAAAACGGCACGTGCTGTACGATCGACTTTCAAACAGTGAAGGGGATGTATTTGAGAGGAAAAATTGAACCTTGGGATTTACTTGCCGATGAAGAAAGTACGCGTACAAAGCAAGAACCTCCGTGCCTTGAATATCACATACGTACTCAAACGCTTCTTGGAAGACTTTTGACACTTAATGAATCAAAACACCATCTTTCATTATTTTTAGTACCGGCTCCAGAAAAAGATCTCCGGAAAAAATACGAAGATTTGGAAAAAAAATGCATTGAACTTTTTCAAGGACTTTCTTTAGAGCCAAAAGAAAGCTCCATAAAAGAACTTCAATTTACAAGGCTCACAAAAAACCTTCCACAAAGTACAAAAGTACGAATCAAAAAAGAAAAGCCTTCTCCTTTTGCAGAACTTTCTCACACGCGAAATAAAGACTTATGGAAAGCAATCACAGCTCCATACCAAATTATGACAACAGAGCCATTTATCAAATTAAAAGATGGCAGGATTAAAATTTTACGCCGGGTTGAAGCGTATGAATTTATAAGTAACATGATAAGCGTTCATAAAGCTAAAAGAAAGGCAAAAAACTTTTTTCAAAAGGTAATCTCAAAACTCACTGATGAAGCTGTCTTTTTTTCTGTTATTTGTGCAGAATTACAACATTTAGACCTGCACGGAAATAATATAGGCATACGACTTGCCAATTGCGAGGCAGTTACTCATTTAAAGAACTTTTCCTTTCATTTTACAAAAGAGGGGAAACAGGTATGTCTTGAAAAGGTCATGCCGTTTGCTCTGAAGGAAAAAATTTCCAAACTCTATCTTACATCGTCTGATGGCACAACGAGAAAAGCATCAATTGAAGAATTAGATGACATACACGAACTTGCACAACGAGGTGCATGGGAATTTGTCGTCGTAGACGAAGGAATGATTTTACAAGAAAGTAATCATTGGCAATATGAATCCTTGATGCAAAAGGATTTAAGCTATAAAAAGGGTCACATTATTCCACATCGATCTGGTTTGTATGCAAGCTAC
>JBDHQC010000034.1:0-14228 GCA_039806815.1 Parachlamydiales bacterium | reverse complement strand
TGGTGGAGCTCCACTTGAGCATATACGTAAATATATTGAACAACAAAGTGTTATTCCTCAATAGGAGCGCCTTACATCGCACCCATAAATGAGCGGGTTTTACGGCGCGATAGATAAAGATCTTCTTCCTGGAAAGTATTCAAAAAATGTGGATGCGTTTTAACCAATTGATCCATCACTTCGTCTTGAGAAAGCTGGTTGGAAAGATAATATTCGATCGCATGAGTTATCTGCTCGATCCCTTTAATTTCCTTTATTTCTTTTTTGACAAATGAGGAAATCCAAACAGCTGCGGATTCAAGAGTTGGAGCAAGAAAATCAGAAAGATTATAAATGAAAGGATGAATCCAATTTTTTACGTCTTGTCCCAAAAGATGAATTTCTTTTCGATGATAATGAGAATCTAACGGAAGCCACGTAACGACGGGAATGCGATTCATCTTTGCAAACATCATTTCCGATCCAACGCCAATACCTCTTTTTTCTCGCGCATCGACAAGGACTATATGGCTTGAAAAAACCTGGAAAAGGTCTCGCCCGAACACAGAAGTTTGATCCTGAAGATCATCAGAGCGAAGCGCAGGATTCAAAAAAACAATTTTCGCGTTTGAAACTAAAGATTGCAGGATCTCCAGATGCTCTGAAAGCCAGCACGATTCTGTATCTTCATTTGATTTTTTTATCGTCCCAGCAAGGTAGATGTAGATATGGTCTTGCATACATTCCTCATAGCAAAAAATTCTAGGAGCTAGAATCGCAAAAGCCCTCCTTTTTATGCAAATTATTTTTTACATAGGTTTATCTATATAATTGCCTTTTTATCTTTTTTATATTATGGTATTATTTCTAAATAATATTAAGATGGACTACAATGAAATTAGATAATATAAATAAATTTACTTGTTCGAATAATATATTAGATTATCAAAGTTCTAAAACAACAAATCTTTCCCAATATGACGTACAGTTTCAAAAAGCTTGCGATGACAAAGACTTCGATAAATTAACAGAACTCAACGAAGAACATCTTTCTAAAATCCACATTGATACAATAAATACACGTCTTTTAGAAGGTGCACAAAATAATGAAAATGAGCTCGTCAAGTTTCTACTTACGAATAAAATTGGAGATTTAAATGCACGTGAGCCGAAATCGAAAAAGAATCTTCTTCACATCGCTTGTAAAAAAGTAAATCTAGAACTGGTTGAAGTGCTTTTAAGTCTTGGCATAAATCCGAATAAACGCGATTCAAATGACCTTTTTCCACTATATTATGCTATATCGAGTAACTCTTATGAAATTGCAAAAGTGTTGATTCAATACCACGCAGATGCAACTAGTCGCGCTCTTATACACCTAGTATTTAACGTACAAAATCCTGGCATTTTGGATCTGCTTTTGAGTAATGGAGGAGACTTACACTGTTTTGAACGTAACTTCCTATTGAACATTCTATGCACTAATAAACCAGAAAACACATCAGTTGAAGATCGAAAAAAACTCTTAGACAGATTGAAAGGTCATGATCTTTTAGATATAAGCCCAGATTGTCAATCTACCCTGGAAGCAATTCAAAATGCTTGCTTTTTCGATTGTGCCGATGTAATTGAATATTTACATGAGAATGGATTTGATTTTTCAAAGCTTCCAGAACAATTCGTCGCTATATTGTTATGCATTTCAATTCAACAAAGATCTACTAAAAGCTTGAAGAAGTTACTCGACATTGGGCTTGATTGTAATAGTAAAGAGGTATCTGGACTTACACCTCTATATATGGCTGTTAGTCATAAAAATTATGATGCTGTTCATTTACTTTGTAAGCAAGGTGCAAAAAAAGACATACGCAATACTATTAACAATCTGACCCCTTTTGAGGCTGCACTTACGTTTGATGATGAAATTCTTATTCATGAACTTATTCAAGACGGCGACTTTGCAAAATCATATCAACTGAATGCTCCTTGCAAAAACCCCCCATTGTGTAAAAATTTACGATTCCTGTTAGATGAAAAATTCATTGATTCTCTTGAACTCCAATTATTTCTTTTAAAAGTCGATCTTCCTCAATATAACCGATTTTTTCTCGAACTTTTGAAAACTTATCCCGAAGATAAAAGTATTCTGATCGAGGCAGGAATATCTGATCTTGCTCAAAAATTACACCAAAAAAAAGTAAGCCTTGAATTCGAAATTGCTTGCGAGGAAAAAGATTTTGAAACTCTAGAACGTCTTTCACAAGAGCAGACATCTGATATTCTCCCACAAACTCTCACAAAATGTGCGTTTACAGCATTAAAGACAAAAGAAAATGACCTCGTTGAATTCTTTCTTATGAACTCACTTGTCGATGCCAATGAAAAAGAATCTCCCGAATTAGACTCTCTTCTCCATATAGCATGTCAAACCAATAACATGGAAATTGCAAAACTTCTCCTTCAATTAGGGGCAGATATCGAAATACAAGGCAGGAATCAGGTACCACCACTTGCAAGTGCTATTTCGAGTAGTTCTTTTGAAACGTTTAATTTATTACTCGATCATGGTGCAGACACAAGTTCTAAAACCTTTGTCGAAATTGCAATTCTTTGCCAAAATTCAAAAGCTTTAAGAGCTCTCATGAGCAGAGGCGCAACATTAGACTTTAAAACTTCATATGAAGGAGTAACACTTCTCACATTTCTTTGTCTTTATCCTTCTAACAATTTACAACCACTTTGTGAACCATCGACTATTGGCCCTGAATCGAGGAGAGAAATCTTAGATATCTTACATGCTCATGGAAAATTACAGTTTGATTTTTTATCTAAAGAATTTTCAATCACACTAAGCACAATTGCCACTTCCGGTTACGTAGACGTTCTTGACTATCTTTTAAATAACTGTTTCGAGCTATCTTCACTTCCTCAAGAAATACTCGAAGGATTTTTCAACATGTTTATGGATGGAAATCACCCAGATATCATTAAATTCTTGATCGATTCAGGCTTTGATGTAAATTATCAATTTAAAGACAAGACAACCTTATTACACCTGGCCTGTAAAAATAATGATAAAGAAGCAGTAGAGATGCTTCTCCGAAAAAAAGCACACGTAAATACCAAAGACGAAGATGGATTTACGCCCATTGACATAGCTCTTCATCATGCTCTTTGTAATCCAAAAATCATTCAAATGTTTTTGGAAGAGAAGGAAATTGTAGCTTCATATACATTGAACATTCATCCAATAGTGAGCCCATCTTTACAGGGTTTATCTTATATCTTAGAAAGCCCCCTATTTGAAAAAAACAAATCAGATTTTCTCATTCTCTTATCTGCAAAGGCGCAAGAGCCTGAATTTCATGCATTGATGGCACGTTATCTAGACAAATATCCTAAATGTGAAAAAGAGTTACAAAAAGCAGAAGTCTTGAAAAACTTTCTTATGTGCGGAGAATTTGCAATCATAAAACAAATTGTAGAAGAGGGGATAATATCGCTTCCGACAGGAGATAATGAGGCCTCAACACCTCTACATTGGGCATGTTGCTCAGGAAACATCGATCTTCTCAAATGGCTCATAGATACGCAAAAATTCGATATCAATGCAAAAAATGCTTTTGGAAATACCATTCTTCACTTTGCATCAAGTCTTATGATAAGTCCCAAAGTTATTGATTTTCTCGCAGAACGCAATTTTAACTTTTTTGAAACAAATAACGAAGGAAACACTGTTTTTGAATTTGCCCTTAAAAACGAAAAGGCAACTGTTGAATACTTAGAAAAACTATTGAGCTACGATCAAGATTTAAACTTCCTTAAAGCAGGAAATAAGCTAGGAAGGTCCCCTCTTCATTATGCTGCAAAAATGTACAACGAGAAAGCGATAGCACTTTTGATAGAAAAATATAATTGCGACGTCAATGTTCAAGACGAACTTGGCAGGACACCTCTCATGATCCTTTTACGAAAACCTGAGAGTCAAATCACCCCAATTCTAAAACTTTTCCTGAAACACGGAGCAAACCTTGCACTCAAAGATATCCGAGGAAACACTGCATTCCACTATGCTTTTGGGAGAAATTCTCATAGAGAAGATATACAAAAACTGCTTTGCAAAAAAGCAAGTCATCTTCTCATAGAAAAAAACAATATAGGAACTACTCCCTTGCATCTTGCTTGCAAAAAGCACACGATAAGCCAGCTCAAAGAACTTTTTATTCATGTTGAAGAAAAAATAGACATTTCATCATTTGTAAACGATGAGGGCAAAAACCTGCTCCATTTTGCAGCAGAAAATAAGGATGTAAAAGTTTTTGAATTTTTAATAAAAAAAGGCATTGATTTTCGTGCAGCTACAATTTATCGCGAACAACCGATTCACATTGCACTACAGAAAAAACGAATAGAACTTGCAAATCAACTTTTGGAATTAGGAGTCGATCCAACGTCTATTTTACAAGATGGAACCTCTTGTATTGATATCGCAATTATGAAAAAACTCGAAAGCCTCTTCGATCCTCTGATTGAAAAAGGGGCAATCCTTTTTCATTCAAAAGAATCGCACACAATTCCATCTGATTTTATCAAAGAGTTTATCCCCCAAAGACTTCAAACACTATTTCTTCAGAAAGCGTATAAAATCGCATGTGAAGACACTACAGTGTCATTAGAAGAGATTGAAACAAACCCTCAAATTCTTTTAGAGCACCTTCCCATTGAAAAAGTGCTGGAATTTTTGTGGTATGCACAAAATAAAGAGTTTGTTTCCAAGATCATTCCTTCAGTCAATAAGAAAGAATTTGAAAAAGGATTGGAAAAGTTTTCTTCAAAAGTGTCGCATGATAATCTTCGAGACTTTTTTATTTTCGATGAAATTAATCCAAATCATTTTGCATCAGATGAAATCCCGAAGAATATCCCTGAATGGACAGATCAATCCGTGACAATCGAGGACTTGGGAACGATTATTTCAGAACTTGAATTTGAAGATGCAAAACATCCAAATTACATTCCACACTCCCTAATGACAGTACATGGTAAAACCCATACCACTAAAGACCTTTTCGCCTACTACAATAATGTATTCATACCACGAATTGTGAAAGAAGAAGAGTTTACTCTAACTCCTCCAAAGAGCTCTGATGCAATCAAAGCATTTTATCAACAACTTCGCAATTCCGTTCTCCCATTAGTTTCAAAATTAAAAGCTTTAAGCACAAGTTTTGAAGACAAAAGGTTAAAGATGAATATACTTCTTACCATTCTTCCTGAAATATCACTCTGCGGACCAAAATGGCAGATTATTTGTAAAAAGGCATATATACAATTTTACCTCGGACAAACTCCAGGGTACAAGTTCTCGGCTTTACAAACATTACAAGATATGCGCGAAAACATTGTCGATAGTCTTGTAAACCCTTCTAATCAGCATAATGTTCACGAAGCGATTGCAATGAGAAAACTTTTCGGACAAAAGCTGGGTCTTTTAGAAATAGACTTTTCTGATGAAATGGCAGAAGATATGGAAATCAATAAAAAAGAACTACTACACAAGTTTTTCAAGGCATATACTGTCGAAAATGCAATCGATCTTTGTTTCCAAAAAGCAAAAGATAGACAAGAAGATACGTATAATGAGATCATCGACATATTGTATTATAATTTCATTGACAACGTAAAAGTTCCGGAAGGTGTAGATGATGAAATAGATTATCTTACCAAATATTGGACAGAAGAATCACATGAAGATATAAGCTCTGAAATTAACAAAAAACGTGTATTCTTCAAACGAGAAACTATTGCCCAAGTACTTGAATATTTTGGTATCATTCGAAGAATTAGGCCGAAGGAGTAATGTTTTTGATTTTCAGAGCGTTACACTCATGCTGTGGATTCACTATTTAACCTAAGTTGAAAGTAAATAACGATTAAAGTTCTGAATAAAGTTTGTTATGATGCAAGAGAATCGAAGCAAACAGAATTTGCAGAAATTTACCGACAGTTACTTTCAACTTAGGTTATTTAAGTTACAACTGTAGAAGAGATTTAAGAGTTATTTTTACTTGTGGCCACTCAGATGAAAGCATTCGAAACCAAGCAGTATCCCGGTTACAGTCCTTTACGATGAAATGACTTTCTTGGATTCCTTCAAAAGTAAATCCCATCCGCTTTGCAGACTTGATCGATCTTTGATTTTCTACATCGCATTTCCACTCAACGCGTCGAAATCCTAGAAAAAATGCATGTTGGAGCATAAGGCATGTCGCTTCTAAGTTCGCATGCGTTCTTTGTGCAATAGGACTATACCAAATGCCGCCAAGCTCGATCTTCAGATGTTGTGGCATAGTGTTCATGAAATTTGCAACGCCAATTTGGTGGCAAGATTCATTATCAAAAACCGTCATACATAGACCATTTGGAGCATTTTTTTGTACACATAAGCTCTTTGCAAAATCAACTTCAGTTTCAAATGGTCCATCAAACATATAGCGCCATATCAACAAATCTGCATCATACGCAGGATATACCTTCATTCCAAAAGTAATCGGTTTTCCGCAAGAGACGTCGTATAATGGTTTTACATCGCGTTCAATGTCTAATGGTTTCAAAGTCACAAACTGACCTTTCAAACACACATCGCAAAGCTTTTCAGGAATTGATGATCTTCGTAAAAGTACGTCATCTGCAAGCTTTTTTTTCATTCAATCTCTTTAAATTTTACGTATGCCTGTAACGCATCAAATGCACCCGGCATAAGCTGCATACAATATGCTTCTTGTACCGTGACCCATTTTGCATTTTGTGCTTCATCGGGTGCAAGAGTAATTTCTGGAAGTTCATCAAAATGATGCAAATACATATGGTATATGTAATCGCCTTTCGGAATTCTGAAATAAAGCTTTCCAATTGTAACCACTTTTTCAGGAACTAATTTGACGCCAACTTCTTCGTATACTTCTCGTAAAAGTGAATCGAGAGGACTTTCATTCCTTTCAATTTTTCCCGCAGGTACTCCCCACATATTTTCATATGGTCTTCCAGATTGTCGTAGCAAAAGCAAAATTCTTCCTTCAAACTCTGCATAGCAGCTTGACACTTCGACAAAAGGTGAAAAATCAGAAGGTGGAGTTGAAAAACAAGAGTACTTCATAATCAAATCTCATCTCGCAAGATTTTCATCCGATACTCTTGCATCAGTTGCACCATGAAGTTGATGTTGTGAATGGTTGCAAGGGTATAAAAAGTAAGCTCTTGGGCCTTATAAAGGTGATGAAGATAGGCACGTGTAAACATTTTGCACGTAGGACACGTACAATCCGGATCAATCGGGGAAAAATCTTCGGCATATTGTGACTGTTTTATTCTCACTTCATTTCCATGCCGGAGCAAAAGACCATGGCGTGCAAGCTTTGTCGGAAAAGAGCTATCAAAGGTATCTATGCCAAAAGGAATGCACGCATCTAACGAAGGAAGATCCCCGATTCCGAGTAAATGAAGTGGATATTCGACTGGAATAAATGATGACATGTCTGAAATGAGTTCATTGAGCTCATTTCGAGTCTTTCCAACACTTCCCCCTATGGCAAGACCATCAAATTCAAGACCGGTAAGAAAATCTACGCTTTCTTTTCGAAGATCTCGATCAAGCCCTCCATGGACAACCCCAAACATAGCTTGATCTTGGCGATTGAGAAGATGTTCTTTCAATGAGCGCATTTGCCACCTGTGTGTACGATCAAATGACTCTTTCAAGGCGTTTTTATCAATGTGATACGGAGGTAGCTCATCAAAAGGAATAATTATATCTGCTCCTAAGTCTTTTTGAGCTTGAACGGAGCTTTCGGGTGTAAGTAAAACCTTTTTCCCACAGCGATATGAACGAAATAAAACGCCTTCTTCCGTAATCTTAAGTACACTGCTCGTAGATTGCTTCTTTCCACAGCTTTTTAATTCACTTGCAACAGAACCATAGGCAAGACTGAACACCTGAAAGCCACCGGAATCGGTAATAATCGGCTGTTTTCGGTTCATAAAGGCATGAAGTCCGCCTGCCTTTCTTACAGTCTCTGTTCCCGGCTGCAGCATGAGATGATAGGTATTACAGAACATCAATTGCAAGCCAAGCGCATCACATGTCACACTATCGAGTGCCTTGATAGTACTGTTCGTTCCCACGGCAACAAAATTCGGCGTATCAATAACCCCATGAGGCGTATGAATTTTTCCCACTCGGGCCTTTGACTTATTCGACGTATGGAGTATTTCAAATTGGAACTTCGTCATACTCACGCTCAATTGATCGTTTCGGAAAAACATATTGCACAAAGGTCAAAAATGGTGCAAGTATTGCTACAATGATGAGCTTTACTGCATAACTCATGCAAAATATATCAAATAGGGAATAGACAAGCCCATAAAGTCCCAAAATTGAAAAAAGAGCTGTATCAAGGCCTATGCTGATTGAAGATGAGATCCCACTTCTCAAGGGTAAGGACCAATTCGTCTTTTGTTGTAAGAGCCTAAAAAGAGCAATCTCGCAGTTCTGCGATATAAAAAATGTGATTAAAGAGGCAATCATTAGCCGAGGGGTTGCTTGTAATAGCGTTACAAAATACACATGCATCGTATCGAATGTACTTGGAACATATTGAAGATGCATGTATGAGGTAAATGTTGCAAAAATCATAAGCAGAAATGAAATTCGAACAGATTGCTTTGCCGCAAGAACACCATAAAATTGCTGTATAACACCTGTACTTAACATTCCCCCTACGACATAGACATCGCTTGCAGTCACATCGCATCCAAAAAGAGAAATTTGTTTTGTCACAAAAAAGTTTGCCAAGAGCCAACAAGCGCTGACAAAAACAAAAAGAGCTTCCTTGCCAAGCCTAATTGATACAAAGAGAAAAAAAAGAATTACAAAAGCATGAAGAAAAAAGATAAGTTCATTCATTCTGATAAAAAATTTTAATTTAATGTGAAAAAGTATAGCTTATTTTTTATCTATTGGCAAGCAATAACGCTGTATGAAATATTCAGCATCTTTATCATTGTGAAATTGAAAAAAATCGACATTTGGGTATTGTTTTCGAAGATATTCTATCTCCTTTTTTACCCTATTTTCAAACTTCCAAAGGTATTTCAACAAATCAAATCGAACGTTTTTCGTTCCACCTTCAGGAAGATCGGAAATATGAATATCAGGATTAAAATACCTCTTAAATATACGAAATAGGCACTTGAGAATATTAGGTTTAAAGTAAATTACTGCGTCTGCCCTTCTAAACCTTGTTTCCAGGGAGGAAAGACAGTTGCCATCGATAATCCATTGCTGTTGATCCACAAATTTTTGCAAATCTGAAAGAAACTCGTCATAGTTTCTTTTTTGCCAATTGGCTAAAAAGAAATATTTGTCGAGGTGATAGACGGGAATTTGAAGAATTTTTCCCAAACGATCGGAAAAGCAGGATTTCCCGCTTCCAGGAAGTCCAAATACCATAATTTTTAGATATTTCATCCGTCGCGCCCTCTAGTAGAGCAAAAAATAATAAAAACCCAGATTTTTTACAATAATAAAATATTTGATTTTTAATTTTAATTAGTATATAATTTTATTAAATTAATGGTTAATAAATTGAATATAATAAGTTTTGTAAATAATGTTATGCTTGGAATTATAAAAAACACGGGTCAGCAAAATTTATTTATTATTTACAACTTAATTAAGTTCTGTTTTGAGGAATTGTCTTCAGTTTTTAAATCACTAAACTAATGGATAATATGAATGTAAATTCAAACTTTTTATCTTCGGTAGGGAAACGGTTTTTTAACACATGCTTTGGTGAAATAGGAAAAGAAACTATCAATCAAATTGACAATGTATTGACATCCCTATTTCAAAAATATGTATCCGTTCAAAAAAAATACATTGAAGCAAGCATTCATGTTATTAAAAATGAAGTGCATTCATTAATCCTTAGAGCAACTCAAGAAGACATCGATAAAAAACTCCTTACAAAACTTGCATTGTCAACTGCGCCAAATCAAGTTGCCTACGACCAAATACTTTCTATCCATGCTCCCTTCTGTGATTTTAAAGATGGAACCCGTCTTCCGGTATCAGAAAAATTTAACTGCCCTCAGTACATAGTAAAGAAAACACTCTATTACCCAAAGGGAATTAAAGCTCTTATTCTCGTTCCGGAAGATAAAACGTTAGGTTCTGCCAAGATCGTTTTTTCAGGAACAGACGTAACAAATATATGGAACGTTCTTGACGATTTGCCAAAAGAAATTGGCTCAAGAAACTACCCCAAATTTAAAGGCGCTTTACAAGCTGAATTAGAAGCTGTAAATCGCGAATATGGACGAGCACACATCCTTGGCTTTAGCTATGGTGGAGTAATTGCTCAACGTTTGACCTCGTGTTTTCCAGCACTCATCGAACGATGCACACTTCATAATTCCCCTGGGATAGGAGAGAGAAAAGTAGAAAAATTTGCAAGACGCTTATCTCTAATGGCAGATGGACTTACAAAGCCAATAATAGAAGCCTTTCGCCATGCAAAAGACATCCCATCATTATTGGGAGGCCCAGGGCTTCCTTGTGATGAAGGGCATAGTTTTACCTGTGGAACTTTATTAGATACTATTCCTTTCATAGAAGCACACGGCTTTAATACACTATCAACCGGAGCGCACATTACCTCAAATGGACAAATCTCGAAGAATTTAAAACGCTTTGCAAAATTTATTGAGATGTCGCGAATATCTATTCACGAAATAGTATCGTGTATAGAAAAAATTAAGGATATCGTAACTAATTTCTAACAGCAATATTTCCTGATCCTGAAGAAATTGTCATCTTTCCCGTTTTATTCTTTAAAGAAGTTCCATCTACGTGCTTTTTTGAAACATTTCTCACCTGAACACATGGTACGTCAAGAACTGCTTTTCCGGATCTAGAAGAAAGAATATATTTTGCAAAAGACATGGAACTTGCATGGATATTGACATTGCCACTTCCCGTTGTTACAGATACATTTTGCGCTCTTTTGAGGTTTCCAAAAATGTCGACGTTTCCAGATCCTGTTTGCACTCCTATGTCTTTTCCGTCAAAATTCAAAAACCGCACATTTCCGGAGCCCGTTACAATTCTTGCATCCCCATCACATGACAAAATGTCAATTCTACCAGAACCCGAGTTCAAGAAAAATACACCGGAACAGTGCTCTATTTTCATATCCCCGGAACCTGAATCAATTTCGAACCCTTGTGTCATGTCATCTAAATCAGCTGTACAATTTCGCATTTCAACCAATCCAGACCCTGCATGAATACAGAAAGAGCCAGAACAATTATCGATTCCTACATTTCCAGATCGCGAATCAACAATAAGCTTTCCTTGATGGTTTATCGCTCGAATGGGTGCCGTTTTCGTTTTGAGCGTTATAAGACCTTTCGTATTATGGACTGTAAGTCCTCCTATATCGTTTTCTAGCATAATCTCACCATTATCCGGCACTTTAATGACGAAATCTACCCAAAGCCCGCATTTGGCATCATTTTCGTTGCTTGTGAGAGTTATTTTCTTTCCAAGGTAGTTTATTTGCTGTTTTTGAAAGATGTTCGAAAACCACGATCCTTTTTTATTCTCTTTCGGGTAAAACAAAACAGCATTGTCTCCTATGAAAGGATATACCACTTTCAGTTGTACTGTATTGTCTTTGTGGATTGTATCTAATTTCAATGAATGTAAAAGTTCATTTGCCTCGTTTTTGGATTTACCCATAGCATGAAGAGTTACAAAAAACTCGACATTTGATCCAAATGATGGCTCGATTTTGCAGTCCCCAATCAGATTCTGTACTTCTAGTACAAATTTTTGATTCACGGGATATGAAAATTCTTCTGTCTGAGAAGATGTCTGCAACGCAGCATTTAGAGGAATATGAATAAAAAGAACAAGGGAAATAAACAATTTAATATATGTAAGCTTTTTCATTTTTATTCCTTATTAAAATAAATTTAAATAATCTATTATATTTACTGTGTTTACAAAACGCAAAAGGAATTTGAGATGGAAATCTGCATATACCCTGATCTTCAATCGATAGCACACACATTCAATGCTATTTTACTCGATGCATATGGAGTATTTTGGCAGGGAAATAGCCTTGGGTTATATCCAGGAGCCCAAATTTGCTTGGAAGAACTCTGTAATTCAAAAAAAATCGTCGGCATCTTGTCAAATTCAACGCAAAGCGGACAAAAAGAAATTGAAAAGCTTCATAAAGCAGGACTTATTAAAGGAAAGCATTTTCATTTTCTTCTCACATCAGGAGACATTGCGAAAAAAATTTTTCAAGACGATGCTCTCCCTTTTGCAACGCCAACTAAAACGTATCACTTATTTGGCCCTTCCCATCCAAAATTTTCATCGCATTCACATCTTTTTGAAAATTCTCCATTTTCAGAATCTTTAGATCCTTTAAAAAGCGATTTCATTTACGTTACAATTCCTCACATCAATGGCGTCGACCAGGAAGATCCTTTTATTTTTAAAAAGCGAATACAAGAACTCATTTCAATAGGCTTGCCAATGGTATGTGCAAATCCTGACCGTTTTGCCTATGAAGGAAATCCGCCAAAAGCTTATGTCCGACAAGGAAGTATCGCAAAATTATATGAAGAAATGGGAGGTCTCGTGTATTACATAGGAAAGCCTTCCCAAATTGCATTTAGAGAAGCTTTTTCTGAATTTTGCAATTTTGGGACATTTTCACCTCGAGAAATTTTAATGGTTGGCGATACTCCCGAAACAGATATTCTCGGTGCAAATCGTTATAACGTTAATTCCTGCCTTATTACGAAAACAGGAATTTTCAAAGATCGAATCAAAACTTTTGGGTTAGAACAAGCAATACACGATCTTCATTCAGAAGAATTACCTGATTATTTCATCGAGGCTTTGTCAAAAAATGGAATTTGAACTTCATCCGAATTTACAAAAGAAAATTTTTCTCAAGGATTTGGCGTTATGCACCATGCTTTTAGAAGACAACAAACACTATCCATGGATCATCCTCGTTCCAAAAAGAGCGCATAAACGCCACTTGATTGATCTTTCCCCGGACGATCAAACTCAGCTTTTATGCGAGCTCAATTTCGTACAAAAATTGCTCTTAGAAAAATTTCAACCAAAACAAATAAACGTTGCAGCCATTGGCAATAAAACTCCTCAATTGCACATTCACGTGATAGCAAGATTTGAAAATGATCCTGCCTGGCCAGGATGTGTATGGGATCACAAAGACAAAATGCCCTATAGTCAGAAAGAAAAAGAATCGATTATAAAAAAATTGCTATTTCCCTCATTGTGAGAGGGAAATAGCTGGTTTTTACTTTTTCTGAGTAAACTGAGCTAAATGATAAATCCCGAGCTCTCGTTCAATTTTTTTGACCTTTTTCAGTGCTGTTTTAAAGCCAAGAGGTCCAAAAAGTTCGTGTTCTTCTTCTTCGAAAGGTTCACCCAATTCCTCGTATTCTTTTGGAGTTATGAGCTTTCGAAGAGCCGGAAGCAAGACAGTGTCTTCTCGAGCGTGATGTGGCCTATACATTCGCACAAAATGGCGCAAATAACCCACGAGGATATTTTTTTGTTCCGGTTCTACAAGGGCATCTTCGTTTGCCATATTGAGAATTGACTCGGTAATTAAACGGCCTACTTGATGTTGCTCATAGAGTGTTTTTATGAGTTCTTCGTGAACTTTGGCCTTAAGAAATAACGGAAAGATATATTGTTCTTCGAGTTTTTCGTGATGGTTTTCGATAAAATCACGAACAACTTCGCAAGATCCTACAACCCAGGAAAGAGAAACATATTCTTCATTTTCGATTCTTCTTATAATTTCTGAATATATAAGAAGAAGCCGAGATAACATTCCATGTTCGTGCATCAAATCTTCACCTGCAGATTCGTCGCATTCAATTTCTTGAATTGGAAGGTGTTCTTCTGCTTTTAAACAAGTATACGAACATGTTACGACAATTAAAATACATATTCTCGCAATGAATTTCATAAATTCACCTTAAGTTATACTGTTACTGCATTGTACATTGGCGTTGTTGAAAAAGTCTGACGCTTAAAAGAATTGAGAGATTGAAAGCAGAATCAAAAAGTTTTTAGTGAATAAAAAAGAAAACATGTAGGCTCTTTAGTTCTTATACAAAAGGCACCT
>JBDHQC010000033.1:0-14258 GCA_039806815.1 Parachlamydiales bacterium | reverse complement strand
TCATCGCGACTTATTCGAAAAAAGAAATATCCTTCTATTACAGAAGCATTATGGGGATCAAATTTTTGGTCACCGAGTTATTTTGCAGGAAGTTGTGGCGGAGCTCCACTTGAGCATATACATAAATATATTGAACAACAAAGTGTTATTCCTCAATAGGAGCGCCTTACATCGCACCCATAAATGAGCGGGTTTTACGGCGCGATAGATAAAACCCAGTGGTATGGCTCTGAACTCGTCATAGCACCGCGAACGTTTCCTCCGAGTAAAAGATGCTCCGAATGCAGTGCAATTGTAGAAAAAATACCTCTTAATATAAGAAACTGGCAATGCAATGTATGTCAAGTTATGCAAGACCGAGATTTAAATGCGGCTAAAAACCTTTTAATTTACAGTGCCGGGAGTTCCCCGGAAATTTACGCTTGTGGAGATACCTCTGGCGGGGCAAATCAGAAATTTGCTAGTCATGTGTCGCTGAAGCAAGAATTAACGAATGAGATATTTGTCTATAAGTTATAGAACGGAATAATGCAAGAAGTTGGCTCATCTAGAAATATTAACGAGACCCTTTTTCCAGAATGCTTGCAAGGAATCTTTTCCTATTTAGATGAACGAGATTTGCAAGCCTGTGCTCGTGTTTGCAAACTGTGGAAAGTTGCAAGTTCAGATAACATAATTTGGTACCAAATAGCAAAAAAGTATGTATCAGAAAAACAACTCGAAGTTTTATTGGAAGAAGAAAACAACCTGAAAACCATTATAAGAATTGAACTATCGAGAAGAATACAACTTGCCATTGATAATTCAGAAATCACTTTTTGTTTTGGAAGAGGAAGAACTCCGAGTGTATTTGGAAGGAAATTAATTACATACCTCAAATCCTCTGACAAATCAGTGCTACAAAAATATCAAAAACTGAAAAAATCTCTGGATTATAAGCATAAAATTGATGGACGCTCTCTTTTGTTCGCGCTATCAAGTACCAATCAATCTGAAGAGAACCTAAGCGTAATGAAAATTGTCTTGGAATGTGGAGCAAATCCTAATATCAAGAAAAAAAAACACCCTAACCTGCTCCAATGGTTCAAAGAATTTGCAACTCCTCTTCACATCGCTTCGTATCGTGGAGATATTAAGAAAGTTGAGCTTCTTTTACATTTTGGTGCAGATCCAACTATTCCAAATGAACAAGGAGACACTGCACTTGATCAAGTCAAAAAGTATCCATATCTTACTCCTTTTCACAAAGCAAAACTGGAAAAAATGCTTACTGAGAATAATATTACTTTACTTGCAGAAAGAATTCAGAATTCAGTTTCTTTATCCTGATCAAATATGCTTTAAAACAAGATCTAACCATTTTTCGTCATGTAGCATCTTGCCCAATATATTTGCTGCCAAGTCATATTTTTTGAGTAAAGCTTCTGTTTTTTTCCCTTTTTTGCAAACGAATCCCGGTTTTCCAACCCACATGGGGAATAAGAAAGAATTGGGATCATCGAACATATTGTCGCAAATCCAGTTCCATTCTTCTTCAAGTGAAGAAAATCGAGGATTTTTTTTTGGTTCCATTTGGCAATACGGAATTTCAGGTACAAATAGCTGATATCCAATATCTCCATAGACAAGACCAAAAAGATCCAATGGAAGACCTTCAGATTCAAAAAAAAATGGTGGTTTTTTCAAATATATTCCAAGGTCGAGAAATCTGGCGTAAAATCGAGCGTTTTCTTCGCCATAACCAAAAAGTTTCCCAATTCTCACTGTTTCAAATTGGAATTCACTATTTGGATCTTCGTTCATTTCTTTAAAAAGCTTGTGATTGATCAAAAACGCTTCGTAGCCATTATCAATTTCTGGAACTATGCGAAGTGAAAATTTCTTAGAATCTTTAAAAATCAAACGCAAATATTCGAATAACTTTTCTCTCTTTGCAATGTCTATATCTCGTTTATATGGAGAAAACTCTTCCAAGGATAATGGCTTTACTCCTAATAGAGTAAAGCCAAAATCAGAAAGAAGCATTTTTCGAAAATAGGAAAGGAAAAACTCTCTATCTTCTTGGGGAATTTGGTCTAAAGTAAAGGTGCAACACGTAATAAATGGCGATGTAATAAGGGAAAAGAATAGAAACAAATAGAAAAAAGATTTCTTCATTTCCTACCTCGATGTTTTCTATCTATAGGGAACTTTTTTGCTGAAATCTACTCTATGTATAATCACTTTGTGCCATTTGAGGTCTTCAAGATCTGTGGCATAATACTTTCTACAGATAGTACAGAGTATCATTTCTTTTGCACGTAGCAACTCATTAGAATTTACATAATATCCTTTTGCATCGCTTTTCAAATGAAAGACTTTAAAAAATCCCTTGGGCAAGTTTACGATGATTCCATCATCTTGAAGCGAAATTTGCTTTGCTTGAAGATAAACTTTTTTACCTCGAGTTGGAAAAACTTTTGCATGAATAGATGAAGATAAAATCACTCCAATACAAAGAATCGTTAAAAAATATATTTGTTTCATTTTTTTACCCCGTATTTTTGTTTGTTGTTGAAAATTTCAATACCCTTGCCCAAACAGCGTACGACCTGCAAAAATTATTTTCAACCAAAACTAAAGTAAAAAATTGAATGACATTATTACGCACAACTTGGTATGTACATATTTTTTTAACGGAAACCAATTATGTCAGAGTTTTTTTCTGTATACATATACATTGGTCTTGCCATTGTCGTAACACTCATCTTGCTTGGTGTTACTGCTATTTTTCCTTCTCACAAAACGACAAAAGTCAAATACATGCCCTATGAGTCTGGTATTCAGACTCAAACGCATCTTTTACAAAAGCGATTTCCCTTACGACACTATCTAGTTGGATTGATATTCCTTGTTTTTGATATCGAGGTGATATTTTTGTATCCATGGGCAGTGGTTGGAAAATCAATTGGCGTTTTCGCATTTTATGAGATGGCTTTCTTTCTAGTTATTCTCCTCATTGGCTTTTCTTACGTTTGGAAAACAGGAGGTTTAGAATGGGAATGACTCCAAAAGAACACGTGCCATTTTTATTTGCCACTTTAGAATTCCTGATCAATTGGGCAAGAAAAAATTCATTATGGCCTGCACAATTTGGACTTGCCTGTTGTGCTATTGAAATGATGTCGACTGCTGCAAGTCGTTACGACATGGCCCGTTTTGGCGCAGAAGTTTTCAGAGCATCTCCACGGCAAAGCGATGTGATCATTGTTGCAGGGAGATTGAGTCAAAAGATGGCCCCTGTATTAAAAACCATCTACGACCAAATGCTCGATCCGAAATGGGTCATTGCTATGGGAGATTGTGCATCAACCGGTGGCATCTACAATAATTATGCCATCATTCAAGGTGTCGACAAAATTATCCCTGTCGATGTCTACGTTGCAGGCTGTCCTCCTCGCCCGGAAGCCTTACTCGATGGGCTGATGTACTTACAAAGAAAAATCGCAAGTGAACATCCTTTCAAAAGAGAAAAGGTCGTTCTCAATGCAGGTGCCTGTCGGAGAAATTGCTCATGTTAAATACAACACTTAATCAAAAATTTGCAGTAGTAAACGAAGTACACTTTCAAGATGAAACGACATTTGAAGTTAAAAAAAGCGATCTAAAATCTGTACTTTCTTATCTGAAACAGCAAGAGGGTTTTGACACACTTATGGACCTTACAGGTGTCGATTATACACAGCCTTCGAAACAAACAAAAGTTCTCTATTGGCTTCACAACTCGACCACATACGATCGAATGAGAATTACCGTTTTTGTACAACGAGAAGAGATCCTTCCAACAGTTACAGATCTTTGGGAAGGGGCAAATTGGTATGAAAGAGAACTTTTTGACCTGTTTGGGGTAAGGTTCGATGGCCATCCGGATTTGACGAGAATCTTAATGCCGGATGATTGGGAAGGTCATCCCTTACTAAAAGACTATCCGCTCACAGAAGAGCCAGTTGAATTTAAACACAATCGAGAACCTAAAACACCATCGGAAATAATTCCTCATGTCGAAGCTACAAAAGTTTAAAGAAATAGATGAAACCTGTCAGATACTCGAGCTGAATCTCGGGCCACAACATCCTTCGACTCATGGAGTGTTGCGATTAAAGCTCAGACTCGATGGTGAAGTCGTCATTTCCTGTGATCCTGTGATAGGGTATCTTCATACAGGCGTTGAAAAAGAATGCGAATATCGAACGTATCTTCAGACATTTACTCTGATCGATCGCCTTGATTATTTGTCCGGACCAAGTGAAGAACAAGCCTTTGCACAAACTGTCGAAAAACTCATGCAAATCGATGTTCCAAAAAGAGCAAAGACCATTCGCATCATCATGCTCGAACTTACAAGAATTGCAAGTCACCTTTTATGGGCAGGGACATCTGCACTTGAATTGAACATGTCTTCTGTCTTTATGTACTGTTTTGCAGAACGCGAAAAGATCTTGGATCTTTTCGAGGAATATTCAGGCGCTCGCATGTTTCCATCCGTTTGGCGAATAGGTGGTCTTGCCCGCGATCTCAATCCTGAATTTGAAGGAAATCTTTCTATCTTCATAAAGGGTTTTTATCGCACCTGGAAAGACTTGAATAATCTTCTCACAGATAACTACGTCTGGTGCGAAAGACTCCAAGGAGTTGCTGTACTCGATAAAGAAATGTGCAAACAGTATATGTGCACAGGTCCTGTCATCAGAAGCACTGGCATTGCATACGACATAAGAAAAATCTACCCCTATCTTGGATATGAAGAGTACACCTTTGAGATTCCTACGAAAACAGAAGGTGATGCCTATGCTAGGTACCTCATTCGCATGCAAGAGATGCTTCAGAGCTTGTCGATTGTCGAACAAGCTCTCAAACGCTTAGAAAAAGGTCCTGTCATTTGCGACGATAGAAAAGTTGCCCTTCCCCCTCGCAAAGAACTTGTTCGCAGTATGGAAGCAGTTATTCACCAATTCAAACTCGTAAGCGAAGGTATCCATCCACCAATTGGATCTCTTTATCAATGCGTAGAATCTGCTCGTGGAGAATTGGGATATTACCTCGAAAGCGATGGAAGTAACAAACCCTATCGCCTTCGCGTTAGATCTCCATCGTTTCCACACATTGAGGTATTAAAAAAAATTGTCATAGGCCACCTTTTGTCCGACGTCGTCGTCGCTATTGCAAGTGTAGATCCAATATTGGGAGATGTAGACCGCTAATGCTTACAAAACAAACAACGGATGCAATTTTAGAATTGCAAAGAAAATATCCCGAAAAACGCTCTGCACTTATTCCTGCATTGCATCTTGCACAAAATGAGGTTGGGTATTTACCTTTAGAAGTTCAACAAGAAGTAGCAGTTCTCTTCGACATCGATGTCTCAGAAGTTCATGGCATAGTCACTTTTTACGATATGTTCTTTACACATCCCGTTGGAAAGCACATTATCCGCGTTTGTAAAAATGTGTCTTGTATGTTGAACGGATGTGATCGTCTGATCGAAAAGCTCGAACAAACGCTTGGAGTAGAAGAAGAAAAAACTACTCCTGACGGAAAATTTACCTTTATCCTTTCAGAATGCCTTGCTGCGTGCGATAAAGCTCCTATGATGCTCGTCGACGAAAAAGTCATAGGTCCTGTCAAAGAAGACGACATCGAAAAAATACTCAAAGGAGCAGACTCATGACCGAAATGAGAGTACTTCTTTTACACATCGATGATCCGGATCAGCAAAACATAGCGACATACGAAAAAAATGGCGGGTATCAGGCGATACGAAAAGCAATTCCACACATACCTCCTCAAGATCTTACAGAACAGGTGAAAAAGTCAGGATTGCGCGGGCGAGGAGGTGCCGGCTTTTCAACAGGTGTAAAATGGAGTTTTATTCCTAAAGATCCTCTCATTCCAAAATACCTCGTTTGCAACGCAGATGAAAGTGAACCTGGCACGTTCAAGGATCGACTTCTTACTGAAAAAGATCCCCATCAAGTTATAGAAGGAATAATTTTATCGAGTTATGCCATCGGCTGCAGGAAAGCATTTATCTATTGCCGCGGGGAGTTTTTTGAAAGTAATAAAAAGTTGCAAAAAGCGATCGATGAAGCAAAAGCAAAAAATTACCTCGGAACCAATATTTTAGGAACCTCATACTCTTTAGACATCGTCGTACATCCTGGAGCTGGTGCTTACATTGCAGGTGAAGAAACTGCCCTTTTGAATTCTTTAGAAGGATATAGAGCAACGCCAAGACTAAAGCCGCCTTTTCCTGCAATACAAGGTCTTTATAAAATGCCAACGATTATCAACAACGTAGAAACCTTGTGCAATGTCGTCCACATTGTCAATCGTGGATGGGAATGGTTTGCAAAAATCGGAAAAGAAAAAAATACAGGCACAAAAATATATCAAGTTTCAGGGCAAATAAAAAATCCCGGCTGTTACGAGTTACCCCTCGGAGTCCCTCTTCGAGAGGTTTTAGATGAAGCAGGCGGAATGAGGCCGAATCGAAAATTCAAAGCGTGCTATCCCGGAGGATCGTCTTGTGCTCTCTTAGTCGAACGCGATTTAGACATTTCCATGGATTTTGAAACGCTAATGAAAAGAGATTCTATGCTTGGCACTGCCTCGATCATCGTCATGGACGATACGTGCGACATGGTAAAAGTTGCCCATCGCCTAATGCAATTTTACCAAGATGAGTCATGTGGTAAGTGTACTCCCTGTCGAGAAGGAACTCGTTGGCTTGTACAAATTCTTGCTCGAATAGAAAAAGGATTTGGAACGTATAAAGATTTGGAAGTTATAGATTCTGTAGCAATTGGAATGGCTGCCAATTCATTTTGTCCATTAGCGGTGGGAGCAGCCCCTCCTGTTGTTTCTGCAATAAAGGAATTTAGAGATGAATTTATACGATACATTGAAAAAAATCCAAGCGCTCAAGAACCTCAAGAAATGAAAATTGCATACCCATACGTGTAAAATTATGACAGAAGAAACAGTAACCTTTACAATAGATGGCAATACAGTGACAGTTCCAAAAGGAACGACTGTGTATACTGCATGTCGCAATCTTGGCATTGACATTCCCATTTTTTGTTATCAAGATCGCATGCCCCCTTTTGGTGCATGTCGCGTCTGTTTAGTCGAAGTCGAAAAAATGCCAAAACTCCAATCTTCTTGTACACTTGAAGCACATGAAGGGATGGTCGTAAAAACTCAATCTCAAATTGCAAAAGAAGGGCGAAAAGAAATACTCGAGTTTTTACTCATTAATCATCCGCTTGATTGCCCTATTTGCGATCGCGGTGGAGAATGTTCTCTTCAAGATCAAGCGCTTAAATTTGGTCCCGGAAAAAGTCGATTCTTTGAAGAAAAAAGGCATTTTACAAAGCCTTACCCTCTCGGGCCTGTTCTCATGCTCGATCGAGAACGCTGTATTTCGTGTGCGCGTTGCACGCGCTTTTCAGATCTCGTTTCAGGAGATCACGCACTTGAATTTATAGATCGCGGATACAAGACAGAAGTCGGCGCTCCAGCTGGCGGTCCGTGCAATTCAAAATACATCGGAAATACGATCATGATTTGCCCAGTCGGTGCTTTGACATCGGAAGTCTATCGCTTTCGAGCACGGCCTTGGGACAATCTTCCAACGGAAAGCACATGCACATTGTGCCCTATTGGCTGCAGCATGATTTTAGATTCTCGCGACGGAAAAATAATGCGAACGCGATCGAAAGAAAATAAAGACGTAAACGACATATGGCTTTGCGATAAGGGTTGGTTCGGATACGAGTTTTCCTCAAGTCTTGAGCGCCTGCAAATGCCTTATATACGAAAGAATAATACTCTCGTTCCCACGAGTTGGGATGAAGCATTTTCATTCATAGCATCAAAGATCAAAGCTGCAAAAAATACAGATTCGATTGCAGCATTTGGTGGAAATGTACTTACGTGCGAAGAAAATTATTTGTATCAAAAACTTATGCGCGATGTCATTGGAACTGTTCACGTTGACGCTCGCATTGGATGTGACTTTGAACACGAATATGCCGGAATGGAAATTGCAATCGGCGACATAGAGCATCTTTCTTTTGCACTCCTTTTAGGAGTAGATCTTACTGAAGAATTTCCGATTCTTTGGTTGCGATTGAAACACGCTTTAAATAAAGGGGCAAAAGCGACATTCATCGGGCATTATGCCCCTGAAATTTCGCGCTATCTCGAAAAGACAATTCTACACAGTCCGAGAAAAGAACTCGAAACACTTACATCGTATCTCGATGAAATTAAAGGACGAAGAGGTGCAATTTTTGTCGGAAGACAATACTTACATTCAGTTGATCGGGATGCTGTATTTAAAAAACTTTTTGACTTCTGTAAAAATAATCCTGAATTTTCCCTTAACGTTTTGGAAGGAAAAGGAAATAGCCTCGGTGCGCGATATGCAGGCATGCATCCTGACTTTCTTCCTTTAAACGAAAGTCCAACTTCAAAAGGACAAAGCTCTTTCCAAATCGTAAACAGAACTTTGAACACTCCTCTTTCATATCTGCACATTGCAGGTGTAAATCTTAGAGGAAAAATTCCTTCGCAATCATGGGAACTTTTCAGAAAAAATATCGAATGCTTGGTCGTACAAGATCTCTTTATGACAAAGACAGCTCTCAGTGCCGACGTCGTATTACCGACCCTTTCTTTTGTAGAAAAGACGGGTAGCTTTATTAATATCGAAGGAAGGATACAAAAGCTTTTACCTGGAAAAGATATTCCCGATAACCTTCTTTCCGATGGGGACATATTTATAAAGATTGCAGAAAAATTAGGATCAAAAATAACTTGTGACTTATCTTTTATTGCAAAATTACAACAAGAACGAATACCGATAATTCGATCAGAACCTGAAACTTTTCAACCCGTTTCTTTTTCTGAAAACGAACTTTACGCCACTTTTGCACCTTCCCTTTTTGATCAAGGCGTAAGGATGAAACATAATCTGCATCTTATACAACTTTGTCAAAAACCCTACGTGCGAATGCATCCTTCTGAAGGAACAAAGAGAACTCTTCAAAATGGGCAAAAAATAAAAATTACAACAAAAGAGGCATCTGTTTCTTGTGTCGTCAAATTCGATGAACGTTGCGCAAAGAATACGGTAGTCATTCCCCTTGGATTTGACGAGGTAAAAACACACGAATTTGGGCAAGTTTTACTCAACGGACTTACAGTAGAGTGTACTTATGGGAATTGATGTCGTAGTTGTTCTGATTAAAGGCATCGTCTTGATTGGAATATTATTTCTTTGTGCTGCCTATATGACTCTTTTAGAGCGCGTCGTTATGGCACGCGTACAGCTCAGAATTGGCCCAAATCGCGTAGGCCCATTTGGATTATTACAACCAATTGCAGATGGCATAAAATTGCTTGCAAAAGAGCGATTTCAGCCGATGGGTGCTGAAAAATTCGTCTATTGGCTTGCTCCGAGCATTTCTGTGTTCATTGCTCTTTCGATATTTATGTTCATCCCCTTTGGTGAACCAATCGAATTCTATGGAAGAACAATCACTTTGTGGATTGCAAATGTAAATGTGGGCATCGTGTTTCTTTTAGCACTATCTTCCCTTGCAGTCTACGGAGTCGTCCTTGCAGGATGGGCATCAGACAATCGCTATTCGATGTTGGGTGGACTTCGAGGAACTGCGCAGATGATCAGCTACGAAATTCCGATGGGATTATCCTTACTGACTGTCGTATTGGCAGCCGGCACATTGAACTTTGTAGATATTGTCAAAGCACAAGAACACATGTGGTTTATCTGGACAAATCCGATTGGGTTTTTGGTGTATCTTACCACTGCCTTTGCAGAAACTAATCGCGCACCTTTTGATCTTCCGGAAGCAGAGCATGAACTGACAGGAGGATACCATACAGAATATGGTGGCATGAAATTCGCTCTTTTCTTTCTTGCAGAATACGTAAACATACTGGCCGTATCATCAATTGCAGTAACTTTATTTTTAGGTGGCTGGAATGGTCCTTATAACATTCCCCTTCTTTGGTTTTTGGTCAAAGTAGCATTCCTTGTATTTTTCTTTATGTGGGTGCGAGCGACACTTCCAAGATTTCGCTATGACCAGTTAATGAGCTTTTCATGGAAAGTGCTCATTCCAATTGCAACAATAAATTTACTCGTAACGGCATATTTTATTTTGGTGTGAGATGAAAAAAAAATTAGCACAAGTTCTTGCTATGCTACGAGGTCTTCTGATCGTTTTAAAATACGGATTCAGACTTCCCATTACAATTTGCTATCCGGAAAAAAAGAGGAAACTTCCCATGGCTTCTCGTGGAAGGCATTATTTGACGAAATGGAAAGATGGAAAAGAGCGATGTGTGGGATGTGAATTGTGTGCAATCGTATGCCCTTCTCAAGCAATTTATGTCAAAGCTGCAGAAAATACGCCGCAAGAACAACACTCTCACGGAGAGCGTTATGCAAAAGATTTTCAAATCAATATGGCGCGTTGTATTTTCTGCGGACTTTGTGAAGAGGCATGCCCGACAGGTGCAATCGTTCTTGGAGAAATTTATGAACTTTCCGGGTATACACGAAAGTCACTCATTTATACAAAAGAGATGTTAACGGAAAAAACTCCAGGTGAATCTGGTCGCGATCCCAATAGAGAGATATAGTTATGATTGAATTTGCCCAGTGGATAATAGGAATTGTCATCGTTTTATCAGCACTCTCAGTCATCCTTACAAAAAAACCGGTCCATGCATGTCTTTCGTTTTTACTCATGCTCCTTTCTTTAGCGTCGCTTTACTTACAACTTTCTGCCCCCTTCATTTCCGTGATGCAGGTTCTCGTGTATGCAGGAGCAATATTGGTGATATTCATGTTTGTGGTCGTTCTCTTTCAGGATGCATATGCTCAAATTTCAGAACATAAAGCACAAAGTAGGGCGATTTTACTCTTTACTTCTGGAGTCCTTTTTGTGGGAACGATTACTGCACTTTGTATGAAAACAAAAGATGTGCAGTATGTAGAGGTTTTGCAAAAAGCAGGTTATGGAACAGTCGACACAATTGGAAAAGCGCTCTATGTCGATTTTTTCTTTCCATTTGAAGCTGTGACATTACTTTTTTTAGTAGCAATGATTGGTGCATTATACATTGGGAAAAAGGTGTGAGACTATGGATCTACATTTGTGCTTATTCATAAGTTTATCCTTATTTACTCTTGGAATTATTGGCATTTTAACTGCAAGAAACACGTTGATCTTGTTTTTATCGATCGAAATGATGTTGAATTCGAGTAACCTTCTTTTTGTTGCATTTTCAAACAAATGGCAAAGCGTAGAAGGACTTGTTTGGGTCTTTTTTATACTTGTTCTTGCAGCAGCAGAAGCAGCTGTCGGTCTTGCCATCGTCATCAATCTTTTTCGAGCAAAACAGACGGTCGACGTCGATCAATATAATCTGTTGAGAGGGTAAATGGAACATTTTGTACTCTTAGGACTACTTTTTCCCTGTTTTGGGTTTTTATCTTTACTTTTTACGTCAGATGTTTTTCGAAGAAAATTTCAAGAGTGTATTGGGTGCATCACCATATTTTGTTCTTTTGTATGCTTTTGCTTGCTCTTATACAATGGCCAAGATCTGACGTATAGCCTCTATTCCTGGATCCCCATACAAGGCATAAACGCACAAGTTGCTCTACACTTGGATGATCTTTCTCTTTTAATGACATTAATTATCACGGGAGTCGGGTTCTTAATCCACGTGTATTCCGTGGGATACATGGAACACGATAAAGACGTTTCCCGATATTTTGCGTGCATGAACTTTTTTATTTTTAGTATGCTTTTACTCGTTCTCGCAGACAATCTGCTCGTGTTCTTCGTCGGTTGGGAAGGCGTTGGTCTTGCATCGTATCTTTTGATCGGCTTTTGGTACCAAAAAGAAAGTGCATCAAAAGCTGCAAAAAAAGCATTTATAGTCAATAGAATCGGGGATTTAGGTCTTCTTTTAGGAATCTTGTTGACGATGCAAATTTTTGGCACTGCTCACATTCAAAGCATTTTAGAATCTGCAAAAATCGGAATGCCGTTATTGGGAGTGATTACATTTCTTTATTTTTTTGGAGCGACCGGAAAATCTGCGCAATTTCCTTTACATGTGTGGCTTCCTGATGCAATGGAAGGTCCAACTCCGGTTTCTGCTTTAATCCATGCTGCAACAATGGTAACAGCAGGAGTATATCTCGTCGTACGAATGGGTCCATTATTTTTATTGAGCAATGAGACACTGCAAATTGTTGGATACGTTGGAGGCTTGACGTCTTTATATGCAGCCTTTAGTGCGTCAAGTCAAAACGATTTAAAACGCGTACTTGCATATTCTACAATTAGTCAGTTGGGATTGATGTTTTTAGCATGCGGTGTAGGTGCATATTATGCGGCAATGTTTCATTTGACGACGCATGCCTTTGTAAAGGCTCTTTTGTTCTTATCTGCAGGAAACGTCATTCACATGATGAATGATGTTACTGATATGAATCAAATGGGAGGATTGAATAAGAAATTTCCGAAAACAAATGTCTTATTTTTAATCGGCGTTCTTGCAATGTCCGGGATCCCTCCCCTTTCGATATTCTTTAGTAAGGATTTAATTTTGGAAGATGAGTTCATAGCAGGTTATATGGTTCTTTATGTTGTAGGCCTTCTCATTTCAGTAATGACAGGATTTTATTTGACTCGGTGCTATATTCTTACGTTTAGAGGGTCTTGCAAAATAGCAGAGGCTCTCAGAGATGCTCCAAAAGTTATGATGATCCCTGTGAGTATTTTAGGACTTTTAGCAATAGGAGGAGGGCTATTAGGCATTGCAAATGAAAAACCGCCTCTTTTATTGGAGTTTTTGACGAAAGATTCAAGTGTTGTGATCCCACAAAATCTGAAAACTGCAATTGAGCTCAATATTGAAACGTGGGGGTCAATTGCCGTTGCGGTCCTTGGAGTTGGGCTTGCTGCAGTTTTGTATACGCGTTTTCGCGAATCGATGAGAAAACCTTTTCGGTTCTTTTTAGAATCGTTTTATTTCAATCAGATTTATTTTTATCTGATTGTAAAACCGTTGCGAATTTTATCGAAAATCATAGCAATGATCATAGAACCGTTTGTTTTTGATAAAACTTTGGAACTTTCAACTATTTCCGTAAATGCCATTGCAAAATCACTGCAACGGGTTCAAAGCGGACAAATTCGATCGTACGTTTCTTGGATAGTATTGGGTGCTGTGCTTTTGTTAGGGTATTTTATTTTCTAGGAGATTTTTATGTTGCTTTTGTTTTTTTTATTCCCCCTTGCAGCATCTTTTCTTTGTTTTGTAACAAAACACATATCAAAAACAGTAGCGTTTTTATTCAGCATAGTTCCTCTTTTCTTTCTTATATGGAATCAACCAACTCTCTTGGGAACATCGTTTGACTACGATTGGTTTCCATCGCTTTCGATACGGTTTGATTTACAAATAGATTCGCTTTCGCTTGTTTTCTTATATCTCGTAAACGTCATTGTCCCTTTAAGTATCTGCTCTGAAAAAAGCACAAATGTTTCTTCGAAGAATTTCTTCTATGGCTTGATTTTACTTCTTCAAGGACTTCTCATAGGATTTTTTACTGCTCGAGATCTCTTCGTTTTTACGTTTTTTTGGGAAGGAATGCTGATACCACTGTATTTTTTAATCAACATCTTCGGCGGTAAAGATCGAGAACGAGCTGCATACAAGTTCATCATCTACATGATAGCAGGGTCTACGCTTATGATCCTTGCAGTATTGAGTCTCTATTTTAATGCACATACATTTTCAATCGACTCAATTGCAAAATCAAGTGAAACTCTTTCTTTTGCACCACTTCTTTTGCTTGTGTTTCTCGTAGCATTTGCCGTTAAAACTCCCCTTTTCCCATTCCACGCATGGCTTCCAGATGCGTATTATGAAAGTTCTACAGCAGGAACAATTCTTCTTTCGGGAGTTCTTTCAAAAGCAGGAATTTATGGAATATTGCGAATAGGATACGGATTTTTTCCAACCCTTCTCGTAGAATGGAGCCCGGTCCTCATTTGGTTTTGTGTGATCGGAGTTTTGTACGGTGCATTTGCAGCCTGGGGCCAAAATGACTACAAGAGGTTGATTGCATACTCGAGTTTTTCCCATGTCAATTTCATTTTGGC
>JBDHQC010000174.1:0-3258 GCA_039806815.1 Parachlamydiales bacterium | reverse complement strand
CTAAAATATTAAGAGTTAAGGTATTATTTTGCCATAGATAGGTACAGATTAAGGTAAGAGCCAATTTGGAAATATTCATTTGTAACTTGTAATAGCGAACAATGAAATATAAGAGTAGTCAATAATTGAGAAAAATCCTTATGATGCACATTACAATTGCTTATGAATCTATACTAGAAGTCAAGAATAGAAATGAGAAAGACATGAGTAAAAGAGAATTGTTCATATTAGGAAATAAAAAAAATTTATTTATTTTGAAAAAAGTAACAATCAAATATTGGAAAATTAATAAAATAGAAATAAATTGTGTCTATTATATACTAATTTAACTAAATGAATCCTAAAAATGCTGAGATGCAGATAAAAGGACATTATAAGAAACAAAAAAAAGATATACCAAGTGCTGCAACTATATATCCGAAAAGAATGACAAGTCCATCATCTTCTAAAGTCCCAACTCCGAACAAAAAAATTGGAAGCGCACAAAATATGTTGGTCAAAGGAATCGGCAAAGGGAGAGAGAGAAATAAACCAAGAATTGCAATGAACAAGCCATGAATGCGATGCATGATTGTACTTCTCGTGAGAAAAAAGAGCCGAGGATGAACGATTTTTTGCATTGCACGAACTGCGCGCATACATTGTTTCACAAGAGTATCTACCATCTTGCTTCGCAGTTTTTTTTCTAAGATCCAATCTGGCCACCATAAATGCCTTGCAAAAGCAATTCTGAGCCCCAAGAAGACGAGGATAAGGCCAAATGGAGTTGATATTCCTGGAATTTGAATAGGAAGACAAAAGGGAATGCTTAAAAGTATCAAAAGGGATGCATATCCTTTCCCAGCTAAAATAGCAAAAATTTCTCGAACCTCGATTCGATCTGATTCCTTTGCTTTTTCTAAAATCAGTTCTAAAGATTCAATGAATGTCTTTTGTGAAGGAGAAGATTGCTGGGACATATTTTTTTAGTTTTTAAGTTACAAAAACTCATATAATAAAAGAAATTTTTACACAAATGCAATTTAAACAAAAAATAAAGAAATAATTAAAAAAATAAAACGAATAAAAAATTTCACAATTAATCTGTTGTTTATTAACATGGATGAACATTTTAATTAACAAAGATTATTAATATGAAACTTGCATTAATTTTTCCTCTTTTGCTTGTCCTCTTCTTTTTTAATGGATGCGCTCCTCAGTATCGCGAACCTCCGATGACGCAACTTCAAATTCGCGAAATTCAGTCACGAGAATTTGATACAAACGATTCAAAACTCGTCATGAAATCGATGATGAACGTACTTCAAGATGAGGGATTTATCATTAAAAATGCTGTATTGGATCTTGGTTTACTGAATGCTGAACGAACAGAAGATATTGGAAATACTTCTCACGCAAGAATGATGTATTTTCTTGCAGGGGAAGAAGCAAGGTGGGACAAGCAAACCATTCTCGATGCTTCTGGGAATGTATCAGAATTTGGAAACAAAACTCGAGTAAGAATGAACTTTCAAATCAAAACGATCGATAACAAAGGAAACCCATCTGATACAAGAACTATCTTGGACCCTGTCTATTATCAGAGTTTCTTTGAAAAAGTCAGTAAAGGGCTATTCATTCAGCAAGAAAATATATAAAAATAAGGAAATATTCCTATGAAACATAAAATAATCTGCCTAGCATTGCTTGGATGTGCTCTTGCCTCATGCAATTCTAAAAAGTTTTACAATGAGACCTATGCAAAAGACAATCAACTTACGCTTGGTTCTGTTCAAAAAGAGATCAATAAAGGAATGGCCCAAGATCAAGTTGTTATAGCTTTAGGCTCTCCTAATATTGTGACGAAAGACAAAGACGACAAAGAAACATGGGTCTATGACAAGATTGCAACAGAAGTCAGAGCTTCGGGAACAGAAGGTATAATGCTCTTTTTCCAAACAGGAGCAGATTATGTGCGTCGCCAAGATGTAAGTCAAAAGACTCTGACCGTCGTCATTAAATTTGATGAGAATAAACGGGTAGAGAGTTTTTCCTATCATTCATCGAAATTCTAAAAAAAGATCCATGAATCTCTTCATGGATCTTTTTTGAATCCGGCTTATGTTGTTTCACAAGGTATTGTAGAAAAACTTCTGAGATCATTAGTAATAAAATGACGTTTTTTCTTGAGAAAAGACTCACGTTTATGGTAAAACAATTGCGACTTCATTTCTACTTTCGGGGCAATAGCTCAGCGGTTAGAGCAGCGGACTCATAATCCGTTGGTCCCAGGTTCAATCCCTGGTTGCCCCACACTTTTGATCCATTCTTAAGTAGCTCTGGTACAGTAAATTACACACCAGAGGCGTCTATGTATACATTTCTCAAATTGCGCATTTTCCGCATTTTTTCCGCAAATGACTGGAACAATCCAGAACTTAACCTATTCCCCTTCCAAATACTTGATTCGATGACCATGATCATATCAATTTTTTCCTCAAATGCGGAAAAAATGCGTAAATTCGCACATCGAGTGATCTAAATGAGCCGATACACAAGTATCAAAAGCATTGGGAGCAACGGATTTCAAATCCTATTCCCTATTATTCCCAAAGTATTTAAAATTTAACTTTTATTTCTACAAGCATATGAAAAATTCCGACAATATCAGATGTATTCGTAAGTATCAAAAAAAGGATGGATCTTTCAGTTATAACGCTGAAGTCAGAAGAAAAAATGCAAAACCCCTGCGGCAATCTTTCCGTACTCTCACTGATGCCAAAAATTGGGTGCGAAAAGTCGAAAGTTCCATCATCGAAGGAAAATATCAACCAGACAATAAAGCAAGAAAACATACTCTCTGCAATCTGATTGATCAATATACAAAGCTCCATCTCAGTAAATTTCCCAGCCGTCTCAAGGATCAAAAACCACATCTGAGTTGGTGGAAAGAAAACTATGGAAATAAAACTCTTCTTGAGATTACACCATCTTTGCTTGCCGAAGCAAAAGAGACGCTTCTCAGCGGTGTTACTTCCAAGAATAAACCACGCTCAAACTCAACAGTAAACCGTTATTTTTCAAGCCTTAGTAGAGCTTTTACTCTAGCTTTTCAGGAATGGCAATGGATCAACGAAAATCCATTTCGTCGAATTTCGAAATTGAAAGAAAATGCAGGGAGGAATCGTTTTCTATCTCGTGGAGAGCTGAATGCCCTCCTTGAATGCTGCAAAGAGAGCAAAAATCCTCATCTTTATGGTATAGTGCTTATCGCTGCAT
>JBDHQC010000032.1:0-14272 GCA_039806815.1 Parachlamydiales bacterium | reverse complement strand
AAATCAGGAATATCTACTGTCAAAGGAGCTCATATGACAAATCCTCGGATTGCTTTTAGTTTAGTCCTTATTCTCGTAACTGCAACATCGTATTTTCTCATTTCATATGACTCAAGTGATGCAGCTCGCGAGGATGCAAAACGCCAAGAGTTGCGACGTCAGATATTAAAAAACGAACAGAACAGGCAACAAATTCAACAAGATGAATTGAAAAGGCAACAGCTCATCCAATCACAAAAGCAAGAAGATCTCAATCGACAGAATTTAAAACAACAGCAAGATCTCGAAGAGCAAAAACGCCAAAATCTTCACTATTTGTGGCATCAACAAGATGTAAATCAAGATGAACTAAAATATCAACAAAGACAACAAGATATAAAAAATCAGGAGATTGAAGCACAACAAACACAATCTCAACCACAAACTCAAAACCCAACAACCCCTTAAATAACTTTAAACAAGGAGTTTACTATGTCGTTTAAAAAATTGTACACTTTACTTTTGTTAAGTGTAACACTTGTAGGTTCTGCCTATTGTATGGACAGAGATCCATTTTCTTTTGAAGGTGGGGATGATATTGGTCAAGGTCGAATACGTCAAAATATAGAAAATGCAAGTCAAGGCGATACAATGTACCAAAATAGTGGCTGCGGAGAATGGGACCAAGAACCAGGCTAAGAAGCACTTAAAATAACAAATGCTGCACTTTTTTTTAAAGTGCAGCAAAAAAAATCGGAGAAAGTATGATTAAAAAACACTCAAAACATTTTATTGCTTTATCTCTGTTTCTTTCCCTATCAACTTCTTTGATG
Organism: Parachlamydiales bacterium; assembly: GCA_039806815.1. Lineage (GTDB taxonomy): Bacteria > Chlamydiota > Chlamydiia > Chlamydiales > FEN-1388 > JBDHQC01. The sequence goes on along the minus strand of JBDHQC010000032.1, from coordinate 13,460 downwards.
GGTTGGGAAAGAGGTCGAGAAAACTTCGACGTTCAAGAAGGCCCTAGAAATGAAGGTGGATTCAGATCAAGAGAACACGTTCAGGCAGGTGAATCTCAAGGCATGGAAAGTCCTATGCAAGAGCAAAGAATGTACAACCAACAAAATCAAGGCGGTTTTGGTCAATGGGATCAAGAACCTTGATTTATTAAAAATTTGAAAATGTAAGGTATAACAATGTCATTACAGAAAAAATTTTCCATTTTTCTTTTATCGAGTCTTACTTTATGTTCATTAGCATTTTGCCATGAGGATCGTGGGGATCGCGAATGTCATGAGGATCGCGATCACGACGATGAACTTAGCTATGAAGAAAGAGGACCTCGAGGAAATTTCCAAGGAAGACCAATCCAAAGACCAAATCCTGCAGGACCAAATCCCGGTGGACAAAGACCAAGAGGATATAATGATAACATTCATATCCAAGAGGGACCATACAATGAAGGTGGATATAGAACAAGAGAGCACGTGCAAGCAGGCGAATCTCAAGCTGCCGAAAGCCCCATGCAAGAGCAAAGAATGTATAATCAGCAACAACAAGAAAACCAGCAACAGATTCCCTAGTTCAAAAGTCGGAGTGCTGCTGTGTAATATCGGCACTCCTAAGTCTACAAAGTATGGTGATGTCTTTTGTTACTTAAAAAAATTTCTCAATGATCCTCGCGTTATTGATATTCCTCAGCCTTTTCGATACATCCTTGTAAACGGAATAATAATTCCCCGTCGTTTACGACAATCTGCAAAATCATATGAACGGATCTGGCAAGAGGAAGGCTCTCCTCTTTTCATTCATACGAAAAGCCTCTCAAAACATCTTCAACAATCACTAGGTCCTGACTTTTTAGTCGATTTTGCAATGCGATACTCAGAGCCTTTGATTGAACAAAAGCTTGAAAAATTTCAGAAGCTCAAAAAAATTATAATCTTTCCCCTCTTTCCACAACATGCCTCTGCAACTACGGGTTCCACAATTGAAGAGGTGATGCGAGTTTGTTCAAAGTGGAAAACTTTTCCAGAAATTGTATTTCTCAATCAATTTTATGACCATCCAGGGTTTATTGAAGCACTAGCGCTACAAGGAGAAAAGTACGATCTAAATCGATATGATCACATCCTCTTTTCTTTTCATGGACTTCCTGATAGACAAATAAGAAAACAAGACCTTCATGGATGTTGTTTACGTAGTGGCTGTTGTAACAAAATAGATAATGAAAATAGCTCATGCTATAAAGCACAATGCTATGACACTGCAAAAAGACTCTCAGAACGCCTTTTTATAGCACAAGATCGATATACTGTTACTTTTCAATCAAGGCTTGGAAAAGATGTTTGGACAAAGCCGTATACGATTGATACCATTCGATCTCTTGCAAAAAAAGGAGTAAAAAAGCTTTTGGTATTTTCTCCTGCCTTTGTGACAGATTGCCTTGAAACGATCTACGAAATTGGGATTGAAGGAGCCCAAGAGTTTTTACATCTCGGAGGAGAAATTTTAGATCTCGTTGAAAGTACGAATTGCCATCCTGTATGGGTAAAGGCATGTGAACAACTCATTAAACAACAAGTAGTATGCAAAGCACAATAAAATCAAAACAATCACTGTTCAAACGCTTCGATGATTTTTTAAAAACGCTCATTTTTTGCGTCGATAAAGATCAATGTTTGTTACGGGCATCATCATTGACGTATCACACAGTTCTTTCTATAGTCCCTTTACTTGCAGTAACGTTTGGTATTGCAAAAGGATTTGGAATAGAGCAAGCACTCGATCAATCTTTGCGAACTGAATTTAAAGACCAAGAAGAAGTTTTAAACTACCTCATTAGATTTGGAACGACTCTTCTTTCTGAAGCACAAGGCAGCATAATTGCAGGGGTTGGTATTCTAGCTCTCTTTTTTACAGTTATCATGCTCATGTCGACGATTGAAGTGTCATTAAATCATATCTTCGATCAGGAAGGACAACGTCCTATAATGAGAAAAATCAACGACTTTCTTGCTTTCGTTGTCGTAGCACCAGTCCTATTTATCTTATCGGGAAGCATTACGCTTTACATTTCGACGAATCTTAAAACTATTGGAGAACAACCCAACTGGTTATCACACATAAGCCTTGTTTCAGACTATATTATATTCGCCATTCCCTATGTGACGAGTACTCTTCTCTTTATGTTTTTATACTTATTTCTTCCATATAAGGAAATAAATAAGCGTTCTGCTCTTCTTGCTGCAATTTGTGCAGGCGTTTCGTATCAAATCCTTCAAGCAACGTATATTTCTTTACAATTGCAGATAAGTAGAACGGGAGCAATATATGGAAGTTTTGCAGCCCTTCCTCTTTTTTTAATGTGGTTATATTTAAGCTGGATCATCTTTTTAATTGGTGCAGAAATTGCAGTGATTCATCAAGATCGCCTCTGGGACGAAACGCTCTTAAGCCCTTTTTATGAACTTTCCATTTATGAAAAAGAGCTCTTATTCATCGCAATCGCAAAGATCTCTTGCGATACTCTTGTCCATAACTCGCAAGGAATACTGCCAATAGAGCTTTCTAAAAATTTACATATCCACCCTCGACTAGCTGTGCATTTGGCAGAAGAATTATGTGAGAAAAAAGTTCTCATAAAAACACACGAAGGAAGCTACTCCCCGGCAAAAAGTGCAGATTCAATGCGCATCTCTGATGTCATTCAAGAGACAGAAGATGGAAAAGTTCATGAAGATGAGCCTACATTTCAAAAAATTCGCTCCCTTTCAGACCTCTATGACAAAATGCTCCTTCACCTAAAATCTGCACCAGAAAATGAACTTTTAGTAAATCTTGTCTTTGAAAAAAGTTAGACTATGCATTTGCTTTTACTGTATCGTGCAGCTTTTTACATGAAGATTGAGATGGCCTTCCTTTCCCTTGCCATAATATGTCACCCTGAGGGCTTACGAGTAAAACAAAAGCTTCTTTTGATTCTGCAGAATTTGGACCAAAAAGGCCTTCAAAAGTTCCAAGATTATCAAAACAAAGAAAGACGTTTTCGTGATATTTTTCAGGAGCTTTGTTGCGAAGAGCTGTAAAGATAAAAGGTCGAAGAAGTTTTACTGTAAGAGAGTCTCCAACTAAAGGGACTGTGTGTATTGCAAGAGTTGCATTTTGTCGCCTCACAGTTCGCACCCATTCAATAACAGTATCGTAACTTTCTACCTGAAAACCAAAAATCAAAAGTTCGAGCTTTTTTGACGGAAAAGAGGATGTTTTCATGCAAAGATTGGTTGCTGTAAAAGATGGGACTTTTTGCATTGCCTCAATCTCAACACAGGCCAAAAAAAATAAAATAACTATAAGGCGCATTCTCATAGAACTTTCATATTTTGATCTCCATTATATCGAATAGATATATTGTTAACTAATCGAAAAACAATGGATTTTCTGGAATTATATTGAGTAAAAATTCCTCTATTGGAAGTACCGGAAAGCCTTTATAAGATTCTTTTCTTTTTACAGGTGCAATGACGTAGCATTTTGCTTCAGGATATTCTTCCTGAAATGCAAGTAAGCCTTTAATATCGTCAGGTCCTATGTTACACGATCTCTTTACTTCAATGGCCCAAAATCCTTTCGGTCCATAGATGACAAAATCTACTTCTAATTTTGTTTGTGTACGCCAAAAACAAAATGAATATGCATCTCGTTGTGCTAATACCCATGCTCGAAGATGTTGTGCCACCAATCCTTCAAGTGCCAAGCCACCAATTTCTTGCACGCTATCGAGAATTCCGCGGGGTCGTAAAACCTGGTATACTCCAACATCAAAAAAATAGAATTTTGGATGGGCAATCAATCGTCTTTTTGCTCTTCTTGAAAAGACTGGAATTGTAAAAGCAAGAAATAAATCTTCGAGAATTTGAAGGTAATTTTCTACAGTAGCGCGCTTTACACTCGATTCTCTACTTATGTCTGTTGAAGTCCAAATAGAGCCATGTGAAAAACTTGCTATTTCTAAAAATCTCGAAAAATCTCCAATCTGTCGCACAAGACCTTCTGCTTGCACCTCTTCTTTTAAATAGAGATTGAGATAATTGCGCAACCTCTCTTCGGGATCTTTAGAATCCCAAATAAGTGGAATCATGCCAATCGTTAGGGCTTTTTCTAAAGAAAACTGGCCTTTTAGCTCAGATGCAAGGAATGGTCCCATTTGCCGAAGAAGAGCTCTTCCCCCTAAAAGATCGCTTACAGAACGCCGCAACTTCCTCGAGCTACTTCCAGTCATGATAAATTGAATGTTTCGTTTTTCTTCGATGAGGGCGTGAATTTCTGGCAACAGCCTCGGAACGCGTTGAATCTCATCTAAGATAAGCGTATCATTTGGTTTCATGGCGTCTGCAACTTCCCGAATTCTTTCGGGATAACTACTAAATCGCCGTTCTTCTTGGCCAAGCAAAAAGTCGATTCTGACTGCGTTTGGATAGTTATGCAATAACCATGTGGATTTTCCTGTCCCACGTGGGCCTAAGAGGAAAAAACTTCCTTCAGGAGGAGTGATTTCTCTGGGAATATATTTCATTTTTGCTACCTCAAATTGCATTTTACAATGGAAAATGCAATTTGCGATAGCATTTTTCACGATTTTTTCAACTTTTTACTACTATTTCTCATTTTCGTCTTTATATTTTCCCTTAATCTGTTCGAGAGCTTCGTGATTAAACAACGTCGAAGTATCACCTAATATGCGCCCTTCTGCAATATCGCGAAGAAGGCGTCTCATAATTTTTCCACTTCTCGTCTTTGGAAGTTCTAAAATGAATATAATTTTTTCAGGCCGTGCCAATGCACCTATTTTATTTACTATGTGTTGTTTGATTTTCGTTTCTTCATTTTCATCGTGAACATGCCCATCGCGGACAGTTACAAAACAGACAATGCCTTGCCCTTTAATTTCGTGATTTACGGCAATAGCTGCAGCTTCCACAATGCCGTGATATTCTGTCAGTGCAGATTCAAGTTCTGAAGTCGAAAGCCGATGACCTGAGACATTAATCACATCGTCGACGCGACCTTGCAACCAAAAATAGCCATCTTCATCGATTTTTGCACCGTCTCCCGTAAAGTAGAAATTCCCATCCCATTTTTTCCAATACGTTTCTTCATAGCGCTTAGGATCTTTATGAATACCCCGAAGCATAGAAGGCCAGGGAGATGTAATTGCTAAATACCCTGCATTCTCAAAATCTCCTACATCATTGACACAGGCAATTTCAATTCCGGGCATTGGTTGTGTTGCACTTGCTGGTTTTAAAGGAGTATGTCCATAAAATGGTGCAATCATAATGCTTCCTGTTTCTGTTTGCCACCACGTATCTGCTATCGGACAATTGTTGTTTCCCACGTTTTTGTAATACCAATTCCATGCTTCTTGATTAATTGCCTCGCCAACTGTTCCCAGCATTCGCAAGGAAGAAAGGTCATGCTTTTTCAACCATGCATCACCCCATTTCATAAACGTTCGAATTGCGGTAGGAGATGTATAAAAGATCGATACTTTGTATTTTTCTATGATTTGCCATACTCGATCTTGCTCTGGAAAATCAAATGCCCCTTCGTAAATTACTTGTGTAAGGCCATTTGAAAGTGGACCGTAGACGACATAGCTATGTCCTGTAATCCAGCCAATATCTGCTGTGCACCAGTACACATCTGTAGATTTTACATCAAAGACCCAACGCATAGTCATTGTTGCGCCTACTAAATAACCACCTGTCGTATGAACTATTCCTTTGGGTTTTCCGGTTGTCCCTGATGTATACAAAATAAATAATTCATCTTCTGCGTCCATTAGAACTGGGGGACATTCAGGAGATACCTTTTCTTTCAATTCATGGTACCAATGATCTCTTCCTTCTTTCATGGAAACAGTGTTATGTGTATGTCGAATGACGAGAACGTTTTTTACAGAAGGACATTCACAAAGAGCGCGGTCGCAAGATTCTTTCAAAAATATGTGTTTTCCTTTTCGAAATCCACCATCGGAAGTGATAACGAGTTTTGCATCAGAATCATGAATTCTATCTTTCAAGGCATCGTGAGAAAATCCTCCAAAAACGACAGTATGAACAGCACCAATTCTTGCACAACTTAACATGGCTACAATTGCTTCGCAAATCATCGGAAGATAAATCGCAACTTTATCTCCTTTTTGAATTTTCAAGGACTTTAAGACATTTGCAAATTTGTTGACTTCAATATAAAGATCTTCATATGTAAGTGTTAGTTTTTCTCCTCTTTCTCCTTCCCAAATGAGAGCAGCTTTATGTCGCGATTGGGTCGTCTGATGTCGATCGACACAATTGTAACATGCATTGAGTTTTCCAGATAAAAACCATTGAGCATATGGCGGATTCCAGTCTAATACTCGATCCCATGGAGAAAACCAATGAAGGCATGCTGCTTGATTTTCCCAAAACTTTTCGCGATCATTTTTTGCATCTTCGAATATTGTAGGTGATAAACTTTTTGTATCTTCACAAATTTCCATGATTGCTCCTAAAAATATTTACATAAATCATACCAGTTATGGAATTTAAAACATTTTTGTTTTTGCATTGCGCGTATTAACTATTTTTTTTAGTATGCTGATTTACTAGAGGAAGGTGTAATGTCTTTTATTGCAAAAAAACTTTCAAAAAAAGTTTTTCTTTTATTGTTATCTTTCCTCATCCTCCCCTCAAGCTGCATGATCCGCTACAACCCAAATAAACCAAAGCTTCCTGAATCAGAAGAATGGAAAACAAAACCACAACATGCGGAAAAAAAATTAGAAAAACCGAATGAATCGATGTACTACAATACAGCGGTATCGAAATGGTGGGTTATTTTTGACGATCCCTTACTTTCTCAATTTGAAGAAGAAGGTCTTCTCGCAAATCCGACAGTTCAAATTTCACTTGCTCGAGTACAAGAATCAGAAGCACAGCTTGGAATCGTCAGATCAGAACAGTATCCAACGATTAATTTAGATCTAAACTATACTCGCCAACGCGAGTCGAGAAGTATCTTGCAAAACCAGATCAACTCCTTCCAAGCAACACAACCGACAAATACCGGCCCTTCGACAAGTTCTACGATTACACAATCCAATACGACGACCACCACACCTGGAATGCCACCCGTTACGACAAATACGGTAACAAACTCTACGACAACAGTAACACCATCTGGGACATCGAGGACTTCCGGGGCAAGAATTAAAACGCATTTTACAACTCTATCGGTACTTCCGGAATTTAGTTATGAAGTCGATCTTTGGGGACGATATGCCCAACAGACAAAAGCAGCTCAGGAGCAATTATATGCTCAAGAATTCGATCTCAAGGCAAGCCTTTTAACGCTTACAACAGATATCGCAAATGCTTATTTTAACATCTGTACCCTTGACGATCAAATCGATGTTCTTGAAAGGACAATAAAAACAAGAAAAACTTCCTATGACTTAAATAAAGCGCAATATGATTCAGGAATCATCAATGAACTCAACGTTGCCCTTGCAAATGTCGAATACACGCAAGCACAAGCAGATCTTGAAGATGCAAAAAGACAGCGCTCTGTATATGAAAATGCACTTGCAATACTACTTGGAAAAGCACCTTCTGAATTTAAATGTCCAAAAACGACTCTTCCTAAAAACATACCCATCGTTCCACCTGTATTTTCTGCAGAAGTAATACGGCAAAGACCTGATCTTTGTGCTCTTGAACGGCTAATAGAATCTACCCGCTGGTCTGTTGGCGTTGCAAAGACAAATTTCTTTCCTAATGTTACTATAGGAGGATGGTATGGATATCAATCAAATCGATGGAGCTCTCTTTTCAAATGGAAAAATCACGTCTGGGAATTTGCAGCAGATGCACTCACTCCGATCTTCAACGGCTTTTTAAACGTGTCGCAATATAGATTAGCAGTCGCACAATATAAAGATGCACTTTCTCAATACATCAATGCCATCTTTACTTCATTTCGAGAAGTAGACGACTCTCTAATCAACCTCCAGCAACGCCAAAAGTCGCAAAAATTTTTAGAAGAAAAACTCGTGAGTTCAAAAGATGCTCTTCGCATTGCGACATTGCGCTATAAAATGGGCGTTATAGATTACTTTGATGTGATTAACGAAGAAACAACAGAACTTCAAACAGAGCTCAATGTCATTGAAATACAAAACCTTCGCGTCTTTGACACCGTCGCCCTCATCAAGAGTATGGGCGGCACTTGGGATAACGAAATCATAACAAAAGAAAATCCAAATACTGAAAAACTTCCACCCTTTCCAATTTCTTAAAAAAGATCTGAATGAAAGCCTAATCTAGAAAAAAATAGATGCTTTTCATCAATTTTATATATTTATCTTTTTGTCTTTTTCAACAAAGCCCAAAAAATGCAACTTTTGATAGAACTTTAAGTTTCTAGTAGCATTTGCCCTGGATCTTCGAGCATATTTTTGATGTGCATTAAGAAAAGGACAGCTTCTTTACCATCGAGAACGCGATGATCGTAAGTTAGGGCAAGGTACATCATTGGGCGAATAACGATTTCGTCGTTGACGACGACAGGTCTTTTTGTGATCTTGTGCATACCTAATATTGCAGATTGTGGTGGATTGAGCATTGGGGTTGATAAAAGCGAGCCAAAGACTCCGCCATTGGTGATCGTAAACCCTCCTCCTTCGAGATCTTGAAGCGTGATTTTTCCAAGCTTTGCGCGTTCTGAGTAATCGTCAATTTCGCGTTCGATTTGTACAAAGGTCTTTTGATCTGCATCGCGAATTACGGGGACAAAAACGCCTTTTTCTGTTGCAACTGCAATGCTGATATCGATGTATTCTCGTGTGACCAAGTCATTTTCATCGATGTAGGAATTGACAATGGGAAATGCTTTAAGAGCACTGGAACATACTTTTACAAAAAACGACATAAACCCAAGTTTTACACAGTGGTCTTTAAAAAATGATTCCTTATGTGCTTCTCGCTCTTGAATAACTTTTGACATGTCTATTTCGTTGAACGTCGTAAGTTGGGCAGTTGTTGCCTGTACTTCAAGCATGCGCATGGCAATGGTCTTTCTTATTTCAGAAAGCTTTTTCCGAGATTCTCTTTTTTCCGATGGTTTAACTTTCGTAAGAACCGATGCAACGGGTTTTTGTGGCTCAACTTCTTTTTTTGTAATGGGAGCTACAGGAACAATTACTGATGGTTTTTTCTCTTTTTCTACTCCTGTTGTTTCGATGTAGGCAACAATTTGACCAATTCCTACAGAATCTCCTTCTTTGACAATATATTCGATTATTCCAGAACTTGGTGCATAAAGAACCTGGTTTACTTTATCGGTTTCGATCTCAAGGACCTCTTCATCAATCTTTACGTTTGCTCCAGATGGTTTCAAAATGGTCCCGATTGTGACTGTAGTTATTGATTCACCAAGTGATGGTATTTTGAGTTCTACTTTCATAGTTCCCTTATAAAAATGCTGTTTTCATTAACACTTGAAGCTCAAACTCATGAACGCGATGAGATCCTGAAGCAACAGTGGGACTTTCTTTTCTTGCCAAAGACTTCAAACTTTGTGTTGGAAGAAGTATGTGTTCTATGTGATCTTTTATAAAGGTCCATGCACCCATGTTATATGGTTCTTCCTGAACCCAAAAGATCGTTTTTGCATTCGAATAAGAATGGAAAATGACTTCGAGTTTTTTTAAGTCTAGTGGATACAGTTGTTCAATGCGAACGATTGCCACATCAGATCGAGATAATTTTTTCCTTTCAGAAATAAGCTCGTAGTACACTTTGCCCTGACAAAGTAAAACTCTTTGACTTAACGTTTTATCGACTGTTTCGTCGTCCAAAATTTCATAAAATGCACCATCTGCAAGATCTTCAAAACTACTCGTACAAAGTTGATGGCGTAAGAGCGCTTTTGGAGTAAAAACGATGAGCGGTTTTGCAATATCTTTCTTGAGAATCTGTCTTCGCAAAAGATGAAAAAACTGGGAAGGAGTGGTTGGATTTGCAAGAATCATATTTCCTTCTGCACAAAGTGCCAAAAACCTTTCGATGCGAGCAGAAGAATGTTCCGGACCTTGTCCTTCATATCCGTGAGGAAGAAATAGACACAGCCTCGACGTCGTCTTCCACTTGTATTCAGCACATGCAAGATACTGATCGATCATCACCTGTGCCCCATTTGCAAAATCGCCGAATTGGGCTTCCCATATGACTAAACTTTCTGGAAATCCGATGCTAAAGCCATACTCAAACCCGAGTGCTGCGTACTCAGATAAAAGTGAATCGTAGATCTCGCACATAAAAGGCTTTTTTGCGCACGATTTTAACGGAATATACGTTTTTCCGGTATTTTGATCGGCCCAGGCAGCATGCCTTTGGCTAAACGTTCCTCGACGAGAATCTTGACCAACTAAACGCAAAAAATTCCCTTCGTAAAGAATCGATCCTAAAGATAGACTTTCTGCAGTAGCCCAATCAATTGGATCTCTTTCGATATTTTTTCCCTTCTTTTGAATCTGCTCTTCAAGACGTGGATGAAGTGTCATTCCATCAGGCACCGTGTAGAGCTTTTTTGCAACTTCTAAAAGGACTCTGCTTTCAATTTTTGTATCAACGGGTTCAAAAAACTTTTGATGGGCTGGCAATGACTCTGCAAAGCTTCCATCTTCGATTGCTTTTTCAATTTTTTCATTGTCTATCTTGCTTCGAAAAGAAGAAAATTCTTCGTTTATTTGATTGAGGAATTCATCGGTTAACCTATTTTTTTCGTCTTCATCTATTACACCTTTTTCTAAAAGCTCTATTTCGTATGATTCATAAATGGTAAGTTTTTTGTGCAATTTTTTATAGATTGTTGGCTGGGTAAATAATGGCTCATCACTTTCGTTGTGGCCATATTTTCGAAAGCAATGTACATCGATAAAAACATCTGTGAAAAACTTTTTCCAAAGCGATCCTGCAAATTGAGCAACCCATACAGAACTTTCCGGGTCTTCTGCATTGACGTGAAAAATCGGAAAGCCGAACGCTTTCGCTATGTCTGTGCAATAATGCGTCGATCTTTCATCTTGAGGAAGTGTTGTAAATCCTATGTGGTTGTTGATGACCACGTGGATGACCCCACCTACTTCATAGCCTTCAAGGCGAGACATTTCAAGCGTTTCGTACACTATTCCCTGCCCGCTTAATGCAGCATCACCATGAATGAGGATCGGCAAAACTCTTTTTTTAGACTTGAGTTCTGTTGCCCTTGAAAACCCAAGTGCAACGGGATCTATAGACTCTAGGTGACTTGGATTGGACATGAGTGTTGCTTTGAATTTTTTGCCCTTTTGTGTCGTATATGTGCAAGAAAATCCTTTGTGGTATTTGACGTCCCCTTTAAGTTCTATCGATTCTATTTGGACATCTTCGAATTCTGAAAAAACTGAAAAAAAAGGTTTTTGCAAAAGATTTACCATGACGTTGATTCGTCCTCGATGAGACATCCCAATCACGACTTCATCGATATCAGAACACGCATCACTTTCGAATATGGAATACAGCATCGGAATGAGCGTTTCGCAACCTTCTACTGAAAATCGCTTTTGCCCAACGTATTTCGTGTGAAAAAACTTTTCCAATAACACTGCTTGAATGAGCAATCGAAAAATTTGTTTTTGTTGATCTGGAGCTATTGAAAATGCACCGTTGTCTTTTTCCAGTGTCGAAATGATAAATTCTTGAATATCCGGAGAACAAAAAGGAACGCATTCTGTTCCAATGCGATTTGACCAGATTTTTTCTAATTGAGCACATTCAGAGTTGTTTGATATTTTCTTCAGTTGTTCTTCGAAATATTCCAGATCCCTTGTCACTTTTGCTTCTAAAGAATCTTCGGGAAAGAATTTTGCCTTGAGATGCCCGTAGAGATGAAAGAGATTCTTGACTGATGGAGCTGTTTTATCAGAGATTTCAGGAACAGGAAGCGACGGCGCGTGATCTAAAAAGTCGCGGTTTTCAAAGGATATTCCTGAAAAAGTGTTAAACATATCACATACGGGTTTAAAAAATAAACTGTGCCTTGAGAAGTATTTTTATTCAACATCAGGTTGTAAACAATACGAAATTGTAATGGTCGCCATTGACATATTGCAGTTTGATCACTTCATCAAGACCTTTCATTCGAGCATCGATATTGTCGTAACCCCTTTCTTCTGATTTTTCGAGCGTATCACCATATACTTCGCATGAAACTCCCATGATCTCGCATAAAGCTTGAATATGCGGAATATCGCAGAAAAATCCTTCTTGCATCGACTGTTCTAAATAGTCTGTGATCAAACAATCATCTCGTTCATGTTCTAATCTTTGAATTTCTTCGAGGTTTGATTGTTTATCCTCACTCAAACCAGAAATTGCTTGTTCTAGAATAAAGACTCTTTCTCTCAATTGAGGATTGTGTACGAGCTCCGTTTCCTTTCTTTTCATTTTATTGCTCTCAAGTTCTTGTTCTATGCAAGAAAGCTGGATGACTTTTTCAAAATCCTGGGATTTTTTTATAACTTCTCTCATTTCGTGTGCTAAAAGTTCTCCTGAAGAAATGAGCTCATCATATTGTCTAAGCTTATCGTTATATTGCTCTTTCATTGAGGATAGAATTGTTCCTCTCAGAATTTCGTCTTTTTCACTTTGTGGATTTGTCATGTGTTCTTTTAAATAGTCAGTTGCTGCTTTTCGAAGAAACGCATGCATTTCTTGAGGAGCTGTAGATTCAAATAGTGTCGATCGCAAAGCTCTTCCTTCGTCTGTTAGCTTTTCTTCGGGAAGTAAATAAAGACCGACTGCCATCGATCGAAGAAGACAATTACCATCTCCTTTTTGACAAATCACCCCATTTTGGTTCACTTCCAAAATCGGCCCTGTAATCCCCTTTTGAGAAAATGTTTCTTCCTTCATTCTCATTGCATCTTTTACAAAAGCTATAGATTCAGAAAGCTCATTTTGTTTTTTGGGATTTTCTACTTTTTTTACTTCTGTTTCAATGCGTTCGATAAAGCTTTTTAGAGGAGCCGGATTTCCGGGCAGTGTGAAAATGACATTTAATAACTTTCCCAAATCCAATTCTAATTTTTCTTCCCGGGTAAGGTTTTTTCTTTCTTCGGGAAAGGTATTTTTCGGAACACCTTGAAAAGGTTGTCCTTCGAGTTTTGCAAGTTTAGAAAAAAATTCTTTTTCTTTTTCTTCTTCGTGCTTTCGTTTTATTCCTACTTTCTCACCTTCTTTTTCGCTTTCGATGACAAAGGGACGCGATTTTGCACTATAATAGGCATCAAACACATCCATGTACTCATTTTCGTTTATATTCTGAACTGATCCGACCTTTTCGAAGAGATAATCGT
>JBDHQC010000173.1:0-3274 GCA_039806815.1 Parachlamydiales bacterium | reverse complement strand
TCTTTTGCAAAAAAATGCTCTTTTAGATGCAAGTGCATTACCTGCGGCACAGGTTCTACGAATGGCAACAATTGAGGGAGCAAAAGTATTGGGGCTTGAAAAAGAAATTGGATCCATTGAAGTAGGAAAAAGTGCTGATCTTGTTTTGATTGATTTACAAAAACCACACCTTATGCCAATCATTGCAGATGAAGAAGAAAACCCTGTTCTTTGGAATCTTGTTTTTTCTGCACGAGCATCCGATGTCGATACTGTTATTATCGATGGAGAATGTATTGTTGAAAAAAGAAAGGCTGTGAAAGTTTCAGAAGAAGATGTTTTAACATTTGTAATGCAAAAGACAAAAGATCTTCTCGATCGCAGAAAGAAGGTGAAAGGTAAAGCTGTTGCAATGATTGGAAAATGAGACTTCAAGACTATTGTGCAGGTATTCTCCTCTATATCGCGAGTGTTTGATCTTTAATAAGGTAATGAAAAATGAGCGTTGTTGTACTTTACGATAAACAAGGGTGTGATCCTTTTTATGTTGCATCCATGAAAAATGCGCTTTGTGATGTAATCGATGATAGATCGTGTTGTGTAAAACTGTATTCAGAATGCCTAGATCCATTTAGTTCTGAAGTCTCATTGTTTATCATTCCTGGCGGGAATGCAAAGAAGATTGAAGAGAATCCAGAATTTACTCTTACGAAAGCAAAGATTAAAACACTCATTGAACGGGATGGAAAATCGTATCTTGGAGTTTGTGCCGGAGCAATATGTGCATCTGGTAGTTTTTCTTATTCATTATATATCGGTGATGATCTTGAAACGATGAAATATGAAAAGTATCAACCATCTTTGAATCTTTATCCAGGACCAACTTGTTCTGTGCCAACTGCAAATGATGGCATTTGTTGTTGTGTAGAAGATATAACTATAGAAGAAAAAAAAGAACAAAATGATTCTTGTAAACTTGTCTTTCATGGGGGATGCTATTTTCCTTCGGATACTGTACGAAGAACATCTGTTCTTCTTTCCTATGCAAGTGATTTTACAAAAAAACCTTCAGATCCTACAATTAGAGATATTCCATCTGCAGCTGCGATTTCCTATTCAATAGGAAATTCAAAGATTGTACTGAGTGGAGTTCATCCTGAAGTGGATCCTGATTCTGTTTTGCGCATGCCTTTTACAGAAAATCAAAAGATTAAAAATTTTATTGAAGAACAAAAATTTGCAGTCGCAGAACAAATTTTCCCTTATGCTTCAGAAAGAAAAAAAATCATGAAGCTTTTCTTGGATACCTTAGAGATTCCTACCAAAGAGTTTTGAACTTGCTGTAATGACATATGATTATTTTGAAAAATTTGATTTCAAAATAATCAATGATCTGCTTTGATCATTCAAAATTTTATTGAAAAATCGAGCAGATCACACTATGAAAGCCTTTTTCTCAAGCCTCACGTTTTTTTTGATTCTCAGCTTTTTTTGCTTTTGCCAAGAATTGACTAGTACATCTTGTGAAGAAATCGTAGAAAGTTGCGAATGTAATTCTCCTATATATTCCAATAGCGATTTTAATTGGTATGATAAGATCAATCAAACTCGATATTTTAACGATATTCAAAAGTGGCCTGCGAATAATTTAGAGAAAATTTGGAGAGGTATCCTTGGTATTCATGTATGGTCAGGATATCATCTTCACGAAAGATATTTAAAATCTTTAAGCCATACCCGTCCGTCTCAGGAAGAGGAGTTGAAACTTTATGAAGAGTTAAAGGAGGTGTATCACAAATATAATGAGATAAAACATGAAGTAAAACAAATAATCATTAATGCATTTGTGGACTGTAGAAGGAACGACTATACCTGTAATATATACAAACAAAAATATAATAAAGATGGAAAATTTGATCTGAGCATAGTCGATGCTGAGTATAAATCGAAAAGTGCATACTATTTGGTAGACTTTGAAAGGCTATTCCCATTGATTGAGCACTTATATTCTATTACAAAAGATTGGCGTGAGTTTGAAGCTGAATTTGTTTCCGATCATAAACTGAAAGAATCATACATACTCACTGATTCGTTGTATATTCAGGACGACTATGATACAAGCTACCGACTAAAACGAGATCTCGAGGACATCCGCGAAGAATATGATCGTAAAAGAAAAAATCTTAAAGATTATCAAAGTGAAGTACTTAAACTGTTTAAGGAGTTGCATTGGTTTTGTATGCAAAAGCATACAAATTTGCGCACATATTACGAGTATGGCTACAACAGGCTTTTGAGTGGCAATGCTTTTGCTGCAATGAAAACTCTTGAACAACTCATTAAAATTGCAAAAGAAAATGACAAAGAGCAATATCTTGATGCAAAGATATATGCAACGTATGGTTTTGTAAGTTCACTTTCCTTGCAATATGATCAAGCGATTGTTGCTCTTTCAGAAGCAATTAGAAAAAAACCAGAGAAAAAAAGTCTCTATGTCGAACGTGCAATTGCTTATTTTGAATCAGGAAAATATGATCTTGCAATAAAAGACTATATCGACTTTGAAAGCAAAAAACCCCTTCAGTTTCCTACTGACTTTTCGAAGATAGAATTTGCCCATGGGTTTATTAATGGGGCAACCTTAGGTCTTTATACAGGTGTAAAAGAATTGCCAGGGATTTTATGGAATACTGCTCAAGGCATGAATCATCTTTTATGGGCGTGTGTTTTAAACCCAAATGAAGTACCTCAAGACATGATCGATGCTATTGAAAATACGATAGTTTACTTTCGTAAAAATGAGTTTGCTGCAATAGCAAAAGATTTGATTCCCGAAGTTCATGAGCTTTTCACTAAATGGGATTCATTTGATAGTAAAACGAAAGGAGAAAAAGCAGGTTATGTACTTGGAAAATATGGCATCGATATTTTTCTCACTCGAGGCATTGTTAAGGGAATTAAAGTATATAAAAAACTACGGAAAGTAAATGCCACATGTAATCTTCGTTCTCTTACATTATCACAAGAGAAGAAACTAAAAATTCTACAAGAGGCGGCAGTTGTTGCTCAAAAGCGAGAGCAATTTTTTAATACTGTGGTAATTTCTGCAGATAAACAAGGTAAGCACATTAAAGGGCACAGAAATTTTCTCAATGACCTGTATACAGCTGAATTCGAACATCCTGATCCCGAAGCCTTATTGAGAAAATATGCTGGCAAAGGTGTTCCTTGTAACAAAAAGTTTTTACCTGGAGAGCCTGGTTACAAAGAAATGGTGGACTTTGGAGAGCATGTT
>JBDHQC010000172.1:0-3289 GCA_039806815.1 Parachlamydiales bacterium | reverse complement strand
ATAGTGCTTATCGCTGCTTCCATGGGACTACGTTTTGGAGAAATAACAAATCTGCGCTGGAAGCACCTTGATTTTGATAACGGATTTGCAACGCTCGAAATGACCAAAAACGGCGATATCCGCTTTATTCCATTGCCAGATCAAGTTGCCATGTACTTGCAAGGAATACAACGACCAAAGATACCTGAGGAGTTCGTATTCCCATCAAAAGATCCTACAAAACGACATCCATATTCTCTTATCAGAAAAGTTTTTCAAAAATCCGTCCAAAAAATTGGCCTTCAAGATTTTAAATTTCATGATCTCAGGCATACGTGCGCATCCCATCTTGCCATGAATGGCGCAACTCAAGGAGAGTTGATGGAAGTACTCGGACATCGTTCACCTACGATGACAAGGCGCTATGCCCATTTCAGCAAAAAACATATTGCTCAAATTCTACAAAAAACTAGTAACCACCTATTAGAAACACGGGAGAACCCAAATGACAATTTATCTGCCTGAAAATATTATCTCCTTTCGACAAGTCTTTGACGAATTTTGCGATCATATAATACAAAGCGAAACCGATAAGGTTTTCTATACACGGTTTTTCCAACTCATCAATAGACTCCATAAGCATCCTCTCTTAGAAGCTTACATCGTTGAACTTGAAAACGAATTGAAAAAACAACAACAGGAATTCAGCATTGCTGCCCTAGAAGCGGTTGAAGATTACTGGGGAAGGCTCTGGAAATATCATCGACATAACTTAAAATATCGAAAAGAGTTAGTCAAAATCAAACGCTTAATCACATCTCCAAATGAATTTTCATATTCTCCTCTTTATATCAGAATTCTCAAAAAATTAATGGAATTTCACATAAATTCTCGATTTTGTAGTTCCATTCTTTACGAAGTTCCAATACTTTTTCGAAAAGCTCTATCTGATTTGCACTTCGCATCTCTCCAACTCAATCACATTTATCCATCAAGAAAAGGTTATTTTACTAAAAGGAAAACCAAACGATACAAAATGAACAAAAAAGATAAACGGCGTATTCTACATAAAAAGATTTTCAATCCAGAAACTAAAGAACACCACGTTCTTTTCAAACGATTTGTAGAGCGCTTGCCTGATGCTCTTTTTTCTCCAAAAACAATAGAGTTCGAACAAAAGTTCTTTCCCTCAGGACAGAATAACTTTGAAAAACGACAATACATGCAAATTATTGCCGAAGATTCACCCGTTTTTTGTTGGGGAAAAATTCTATTTCTCAAACAATGCTCCTTAATGAAAGAACCTTTCCTAGCTCGCAAGTCATTCGTAGGACCATGGGCTCTGATCCGCGACAAAGCTTGGCAATACGCTTTTGAAAGAGGTGAAATAGAAGTTCTTTTAGGAGCAAAAATATCGTTTGGTCAGAAGCAGACTCTAGACCCTAATTCCTCCATGGACGGATTTCTTTTGTGTGAGCATCAAATTCATCGAAAAGACTACGAGAAGTATCTTTACTCACTTAGAAACCACATCCAAGTGCAATTATTCAAACTTGAGAATATGCAACCAAAAGTCGAAAGCGATCCTAAGCTAGTTCTTTCCGGCACGCTAAAGGAAGCCTTTGTCATCAATTTAGCCTCCAAATATTGGAAAGCCCATCCTTTAGCCAAACTAGATGAAGTTTTCGAAGATTACTGTCTTAATTGCCCTAAAGGCAAACTATTACTTTCGAGATATAGATGGGAACAAATCGTACGAGAACGGAAGCTCGATCCGCGCCCCAAAGATGCAAAAAAACGAGGTCCTGGAAAAAAGACCTTGCAAAATTGACCTTCAATAATATTACAGCTCTTTTCTCATATCCCTCAGAAATCCAGCCCAAAAAGACCTGTCATTTCATACCATCTAATTTTTAATTATTTGTTTCTGGTTCAATGAGAACAGATCCGAAACATTATAACCCATTAAGGATGTAATATGAACGAAACTCAAGAAATACCTCTAACTTTTAAAGATTTCACCAATAACTACAAATGGCCAAATATGGGAAGCCTTCGCAAGATGGCTTATGAAAGCGAAAGTAATGGCCTAGCCCCTGCTTTTGTGAAATTCAAAAAGCGCCGTTTAGTACTTCCTCAAACTCTTTTCAAAATATTGAAAGGGGGTGAAATCAAATGAATTCAAAAATTCAAAAAATGATACTAGAGGCTTTGCAAAAGGAGCTGATAGTACTCAATCAACAGAGGCTTATTAAAGCCTATGGACCGTCATACAAGATAATTGATAACAAGAGCCTGGTACCGCCCAGGCTCAACAACCTCTCCGAACAAAAGGATTGATTATGGAACAGTTTATAACAGAAAATGTAATTTCTCAGCACTCCCAAAAGTCTGAGGAAAAATCAAAAGGAAGAGCAGCTGAACTCAAAGAGTTAGCCAATAAATCAGTAACATCGCAAACTGATCATCACTCTTTGCCAAATCTAGAAAGAACAGCAATTGAAAACACAATTGTAGAAGAACTCAACAAAACTCTTGCCATTGTCCACACTTCAAGCACGTACATTCTAATTGAAAAAGGTGAAACAGAGTTTGTATTAGATTCTAAAAGCTCTCTCCTAACACTATATGAAAATCAAATTGTTTCAGAGCTAACTGGCCAAAACTCTAAAAAACCTCCCACTAGAGCTCATGTGTGGTTGCAAAGCCCCAATCGACGGACGTATGATAAAATCGTCTTTGATCCAAGACAGGAAGGTCATTTTGATGGCAATTACAACATTTGGAAGGGATTTTCTATAAAGCCAATACAGGGCGACTGCTCCCTTTTCTGGAACCATCTTCAAGTCATTATCTGTAACGGCCAAGAGGCTCACTACATTTATGTTCGAAAATGGCTTGCACACTTGATCCAATATCCATGGATAATTGGCACATCACTTGTTCTTAGAGGTAAGCAAGGTACAGGTAAAGGCACATTTGTTGAAACGATAGGAAAATTATTTGGCCCTCATTATGCTCCTCTGGCAAGTCTCGATAAAATTTTAGGACGATTTAATTCTCATTTAAAAAATGCGATATTGATTTTTGCTGATGAGGCAATTTGGGGAGGTAATAAAAAAGAAGTTGGTCTACTTAAATCATTGATTACTGAACCAAAGTTATTTATCGAAGGCAAGGGAAAAGATGGATATTGGATCGACAATTATAAACATCTAATTGTAAGCAGCAATGAAAATTGGGCTGTTTATTTAGATCCCGATGATCGTCGTTTTTTCGTTCTTGATGTTTCAGATGCTCGGAAGGAAGA
>JBDHQC010000171.1:0-3344 GCA_039806815.1 Parachlamydiales bacterium | reverse complement strand
AGACCACTTGGTCTAGAAAATTTTATAAATTTAAAAGCACATAGACAAACAATTGAGCGGGCATTTGCAGAAATATCCTCTTGGCTACCAAAAAAAATTCATGCAATAACAAAAGAAGGCTAATCTATAAAAATATTAGGATTTGTAATTGCATTAGCAGCTCATGTATATTGCACATAACATTTTTAGTTTTAAAACAGTTATCCGCAACTTGCATTATTTATACATGAATCAAAAATTTACAAAAATTAAATAATATTTTATTAATAAACTAATGATATTTATATAGTAATTCTTGATAAAGGGAGGATTTTTTATGGCAATGCATGGTGTAGAATACAGTGGTCATGGAAGATTAATGATTGATTATGAAATCATAAAGCATCCTGAGAAATTAAAAACTGATTTTAAGAAAAAACCGGCAGGTGTCGAAACTATAGAAAAGAAAAATTGGCTGCTCCCGGTCTATAAGTTTTTTGGTCTTGCAAGAAACGTAAAATTAGACATCAACGGAAAAAAAGAAGACGTAGTGATCTGGGTTCCAAGTGCAAAAGAATTCTTGATTCGAAATGAAGCTCTGACGAAAAAAGGGGCAAAAGAAGTAAGTGCTGACGACGTCGCAAAAATGATTAAAAGCACCTTTTCCATTGCACAACAATATGTTGCACAAGAGTATAAAAAATTTACAAAACAACTCAATGATGACAAGGCATTACACAAGATTTACGATGAAATCGTCGCCAGGGCAGCACGTTCACTAGATGCTCATGAAGGAGGGTGTTTCATCGATGAACAGCAAATGAAAAACTTTCTTCAAAGATTGTCTCCTTACATGCCAGATCAAAAAATCACTGTCTTTGACAAAATACAAAAGAAAGAAAGGCGATGTCCACTCTTAGAAGCTTTGTGTTGCTGTCTTCCTTCAAGTAAGTCCGAAATTGTCATTTCTCAAGAGGCTTCAAAAGCAAGACAATTTGATCTTGGAAATTTTAGAGAAAATCTTAAGGAACTAATGGTTCAGAGGGATGGACAAACTGTTTTTGATGTTTCTGAAAAAAAATTGGAAAAATTCTTGGCATCGTTGCCAATTTTTGAAGAAGATACTCAACTCGATGCAAGGTACGAAGAATTAAAACAAGAGCTTGCTCATGAAAGAGAAGGTTCTGGTAAAGTGCAGCTCGAAGAAGATAAAAAACTCATCGAGATCATTAAAACGCTTCGCAAGAAAAAGCAAAAGGCTCAAACGACACCCACAGAATCATTCAGGTTAACTCCTCCTGCACAAATGCCCAATGGACCAAAATCTGTAGCGGTAAAACCTGTTACACCGCCAAAACCTGTTGTGTCGCCAATGCCTCTTATGGATGAAGTCATTTCTATTTTTGACAGCCAATTGCGCAATCAAAACAAAGAAATACATGGTTCAATGGAGGATTTTTTAAAGATCTTTCAATGGTTAGATCAGCTCGGATACAAGCTTCCTTTAACACAAGAAGAACGACGCGAGTTTATTTTTCAAAATTCAAATGCCAATCAAGGAATTCTTCAAGTCAGAATGTCCTCATTAATGGAGCTTATGGCAGACCTTGGAAACAATGCAAGAATTGTTTCTCAAGACGATGTAACATCACAAAAAGCAAAAAACATAGTTGGACTTTTTAACGATGGTATTGAAGATGTAATTGCAGAAAGAAAGCGTCGCGATAAAGATCTTGAGTATCTTGTGAATATTTTTGCCGGAATGAAAGCCAATGAAGCGGGAACTGGAGATATTTCAGGAAAACAAATTGTTTTGCGAGATCCAAAAGGGCATGGTGGACAAATTATTCAATATGGAAGCGATAGAATCGATATATCTCCGAAAGTTACACAAAATAATGCAAGAGAGATTACTCTTGCGTTAAGACAGGGCAGTAAAACTCTTCCTCACCAAAGACTTGCACTTTCAGTCGAAGACCTTGAAAATGTGTTGCGAAATTTTGGCATAAGACAAGACAGAATAGATCAATTTCTTTTGAAACTATCTCAAAAATATTTTGCAGACGCCTTAGACAGACAAATAAATCTTTTCCTCCAAGGAAATTTAGAAGAACCGATTATTCCAACAAATGCGATAATTTTATGGGAAGGTATGCCGACTGATTTAGCATCTTTGAAGGAATTTATTGATCAGAATAGAGGGCCAAGAACGAGAATCGAAGAGATCGAAGAAATAGCAGGCCTTGAAGATGAAGAACAAGAACTTCCGGCAATACAGAGAAGGAAAATTAAAGAACCCACATGGATTGAAGATTCTTTAAACGATTATAGAGGGGCAAATCAGCTTGCTTCGGTATTGCAAAGTTTTTCAACCATGGCAAACAAATTAAATAAACAACAAGGAATGCATCTTGCAACGCAAGATCCACATAACGGACAAGATTTCATCTATTTCATTTATGGTTTAGGACGCATTGAAGGCACTAAAATGCTTCGCAATGACAGACGGGAAATTATCAAAATTAAATACTCGGATAGAAGTATCAACATTAATCTCGACAATGTGAAAGAAGGATACAAAAAATTACCGCTACAAGAAAAACTATGGTTGTATCAACTTGCCTGTCAGGATAATGCGCTTTTATCCGACGCCTCCAAAGACGGAGTTATCGAATTCTTGAAAAATGGTCTTGAAAATGCCTTGATGACTGCAAGTCCTGAAGAAATTGAAGGAATAAAGGCATATATACATAAAAACATCGAGAATAGACCAGAGCTTGCAGAGGTTGAAATAAGATAACTTTTTCCATGCACCACTATTCTAGTGGTGCAAATCTAATCATTTTCGTGATACCCTAAATTAAATTAAAATCTGAATTTCGTCCTTAATGGAGGTCCTTTGTGAGCATTAAAGAAGTCTTTGGTAATATCGTCGACATAGAAAATGCAAAAATATTTTCTGGAAAAGTAACCATTCAAAATGCGACAATTGTGTCTATCGAAGAACTCGGAGTGCAAGATGTTGCGTTGCCGTTTATTCTCCCCGGATTTATTGATGCACATGTGCATATCGAAAGTTCTCTTTTAGTTCCTTCTGAATTTGCAAGACTTGCAGCACCTTTAGGAACAGTTGCAACTGTTTCAGACCCACATGAAATCGCAAATGTCTTAGGTGTCAAGGGGGTAAAATACATGATTCAGGAAGCCTCAATGGTGCCGTTTAAGTTCTTTTTCGGAGTGCCATCCTGCGTTCCTGCAACGTGTTTTGAAACTGCCGGAACGTTCTTATTTGCAGAAGATGCAAGGACTCTTTTTGAAGAAGATAATCTCTTGTATCTATCAGAAATGATGAATTACCCAGGGGT
>JBDHQC010000031.1:0-14598 GCA_039806815.1 Parachlamydiales bacterium | reverse complement strand
AAAGATATTCTCCACGTACTTTTTGGTCAAAATAGACATAGCGCGTCGACTTTTCTAATCGCGACCCTCCGATTCTTGCATCTTCGATTGCTTTTGCAGCAAGCATGGAAATATTTTCAATCTCGATGTGAGCCCCGCCAAGTTCGCCTATAGAATCATCGCCATACCCATCCAGAATGCGATCGTAAAAGTTTTGTGCTTTTTGTATGGCAAGTTGCTGTTCTTGTGCGTCTTTACTTTCACCTGATATAGCATCAAAGAACGTTTCTTCTGAATTTTGGATAAACTCTTTTAAAAGCAAAGACCTCAAGCCTAATGTCGATCTGGAATAACGGGAAAATAGAGAGCCTTTAATTACTTCGGGTAAGTTTTTCAATACGAACACTGAATGCTTTGTATTCGTCACATACTTTTCGAGAATGTGCAATTGTTCTTGAGTAAAGTCTTCGTAATTTTCTAACATTGGCAGGTTTCCTTTTGCATTGCGTAAATCTTTTGTATGAAGCTTTTGTAAAATGGGCAACCATTTTTTCTTTTTTTCTTTCCTCTTGCAATTTCCATTATATCTTCATCAGAAAGACGCACCATGATGGCGAGCACATTATGCATATCGATGTTTTTTTGATAAAATGCACAAATATTTTTTTTACACTTAAAAAAGTAAGTCCAAGTAGCTGTGAGTCTTATGAGAAAAAATGAGAAAGTGCACAGTAAGGGCACATACGAAAAAGTGAATAAATATGTAAACTCATCTCTTGGAAGAATAAAGGGAAAAAACAAAGAAAGAAGACAACTTATTAGTGTCAAAAGGAGAAATAGCGATGTTTCAAGGGGTGTAAAAAATAATGGACCCAAAGCGCATCTTATGAGAGAAATGGTTTTTTTATTAAAGTTCTTTTGCTTTTTTTTAGCGACAAAGTACGATGTAAGGTATGCAAATATTTCTTCAAATCTTTTAGACTGTAGCGGAAGCCTTACTGCATGAACTAATTCGTGCGAAAGAATTTCATCTCTATCGTAAACCCCAAAAAGAGTACTTTTTTTCAAAAGTTTTTTTTTCAATTGAATATATCCATGTATTTTATTCTCATCACACCACGTACATCCTGCTTCCCAAAAGGAAAGTCCCTTATCTTCAAAAATGACTTGTACCCATGACGGCACAATGTCGTATACTTCTTGTAGTAAGTTGTACGAAAACAAAAATAAGTCCGTTTTTCCGGATTCCGATTTGCTCTGATTTTCTGCTCTCAAGACAAAATTTTGTTCGCTTTCTCCAGGAATAGGAAATATTCCTTGAGCATTGTACGTGCGCATTTTGTCAAAAACTTCTTCATGCATGCTATTTTATTGTACAAAGAGGTTTTGGTCTATTTTTGCATAAAATTCAGAATAGACTTTAGGATCTGATACTTGCGAAAGCTTCATTAATGCTCCGCGATTGTCAATGCTCTTTTCTTGAAAATTGATTTTCACGCGTATCTGATTTCCGATGTTGTTTACGCTGACAGTTGCTTCCAGTATTTTTTGTTTTGTAAAAGGAGCATCTGGATTCCTTCTAAATTCATCCCAGAAACTTTGGGAGTGCCTTTCGACATCAGTTTCTTTTGTTGCAGTAAGAAACCCTAAGTCAAATGCGACATTTCGTACGATGAAGCCTTCATCTTGTAACGTATTTAAAATGCTTTTCATTACGGGATTATATTCAGGAGTGTCATATACTCTTGTTTGAACTTTTCTCAATTCTTCATGGGAAATTTCCGTCTGTTTTGCAAGCTCTTCACTTGAGTTTTCTTGTTTTTTTGAACAGCCTGTGCAAAAAAATAGTGTAAGAAAGAACATAAACGTGGTAAGACAATACATAATTTTACTAATTTGTGTATGGGTTGTTACGTAAATGAACACCTGGGATAGCCCTTCTGTACCATTTACTTCTAAAGGATACGACTATACTCAAGTAGCAAGTTTTTTTGGAGTTGAAATATTATTTAATCTAAATTAAATGTTCGTTTTACTTTAAAAAATCAAAGTTTCACTACTGTAATTTAGGCTACAAGGATGACAATACAAACTACACAAAAACGACCTAAGAAGTGGTTCTATGCCGTTTTATTCTTATGTTTTGCATTTGTTGGAATATGTGTTGCAAGCAACAATACAGATGCAAAAAAGACGGTCGTTGACCTCCTTGCTCTTTGCGATGTAAAGATAAATGGAGAAAGACCTTGGGACATACAGGTGCACAATGATGCTTTTTATGAAAGGGTATTAAGTGGAGGGTCTTTAGCATTTGGCGAGACGTTTGTCGAAAATGTGTGGGATTGTAAAGCACTCGACACGTGTGTTTTCAAGATTCAGCAAGAGCATCTTCGATCGAAAGTAAAACCGTCATGGCGACAAATTTTGACGTGGATAAAGGCAAAGATCTGGAATTTACAAGACAAATTGGGAAGTAAAGAAGTAATCGATCAACACTATCAACTTGGCAATGACCTTTATCAGAATATGCTCGATTCCTTAATGGCCTATAGCTGTGGATATTGGAAAGATGCGAAATTTCTTGATGAGGCACAACGCGCAAAATTCGACCTTATCTGTAGAAAACTACGTTTTGAACCAGGAATGCGTGTCTTGGACATCGGCTGCGGTTGGGGCGGTTTTGAAAAATATGCTGCTGAAAACTATGGCGTACACGTAACGGGTGTGACCCTGTCTGAAAACCAGGCAGAATTTGCCCGCCAGGTTTGTAAAGGTCTCCCTGTTGAAATCCGCCTTGAAGATTATCGAGATCTACAAGGTTCATATGATCGCGTTATCGAAATTGGGATGTTTGAACACGTTGGGGTGAAAAATTATCGCGAATTTATGCAAAAAGTACACGATCTTCTCAAACCTCATGGATTATTTATGCTCCACACAATTGGAAGTAATATTTCTGTTGCCACTACAGATCCTTGGATTGACACGTATATATTTCCAAATGGACAACTTCCTTCCATTGCCCAGATCGGAAAATCTGTTGAGAATCTCTTTGTGATGGAAGATTGGCATAATTTTGGACCTGATTACGATAAAACGCTCTGTGCTTGGTTTTCAAATTTTTCAAGCAACTGGTCAAAACTTCAGCCCCTCTATGGCGATCAATTTTATCGCATGTGGAAATACTATCTCTTAAGCTGTGCAGGAAGTTTTAGAGCAAGAGAATGCCAGCTTTGGCAGGTCGTTCTTTCAAAAGGTGGTGTCATTGGTGGTTATCAATCTGTTCGGTGAGGTTTTCCATGTTTCAGTTTGTAGGATCTTTTCTTCCCAGTTCTGAACCACTTGCAGAACAGTTCATCTTTGATCCGATGAGTGTTACAGCTTTAGTGTGTACGTTAAAGGCGCTCGATTACAAAATAGGTCTACAAAGGCGAAAAATTACACTTCACCCTCCAGGGTCCGGTGCAAAGCGCCTTGCTGCAGGAGACAGCCGCGACCGTAGTGCAGAATACATCCGACCTGCGATTATCAGTTGCGTTCTCATCTATCCACCAAAGAAAGATCTGGTTTTGCAACGCATATATCGTTGTCTTATCGAGGCTCTTCAGAAAAACCTCGATTTTTATAATAAAGAAAGTAAAGAACAGAAGCAAGAGCCCTTAAAACAAACGGATAAGATTGTTCAAATATATACCCAAATTATGGAAGTTTTAACTTCTGCCCTCGAAAACGATATTTCTAAAGAAAAAATTGTGAAGACTTTGGCGTATGATGAAGCTCTCAATGCTGCAATTAAAGACAAGCAAATTTGGAAAAAAGACGAAATTGAACTGCTCGAAAAAACGCTTCAATTGATTTTCAGAGAACAATCCGAAGAAAGAAAACTTGCTCATTTACGATCAATTAAAGATATGCGAGATAAAAAACTCGTCATATTTGAACCCATTATTACAGGGTTTTTGGCAGATCAAAAAGTCACTGCATTGCAACTAAGAGAAGGATCAGTTAAGGTAGAGTCGCTTTTAGTAGAAGTAGATGATAATCTTTTGACATTTTCTCCTCCTGAGGGGGAAATTTTACAACCTACTGATTCTAACAGATCTTCTATTGTTTTCGATCCATTTGACCCATATTTTCAGGATAAGCAGCCCTAAAATAGTGTAAATGGAAGATTTTAAAGGCAAAAGTCTGGGCAAAATTATTTTTTTATCCCTCTTTTGTCTATAGAGGCTTTGTGATTAAATTAATCGCGAAGCTTTCCAATATAGTCTCAAAATCAATTTCTCTTTTTATTTAATAATATTTATATTATACTTCATGTTTTATTATAAAATAATGTGGAATTTATGAATTTTCCTTTTAATATTAATGATTTTATTGCTAAATGCAATCAAAGAGAGAATGAAATTTTCTTAGAGAGTGTTCAATCTGATTCGATCACGAATAGTGAATTAGTGAAGCTGTTTTCAGAGGCAGTGACGTATATAAACAATACGATAGAAGGTGACCCCAAAATATGGTATGCGCTTGAGCTTTGCCAGAAAATCATTCGAAAACTCGAAAATGCTTATCAACAAGAAGAAGAAAAGTGCGAAGTAAAAAAGTTAATAAAAAAATTTCAAAAAGTTGCCCGGGCAGTACAAATTCCTTTTGAAGAGCTTCCAGAAGAAATTGTCCATTCAATATTTTCTTTATCTAATCCTCAAGAACTCATCCAATGGCAACTCGTTTCTCGACAATGTAGAGCAATTGGGAAGGAAATTTTTGATAAAAGCACATGTATACAACAAAAGTTCCAGTCCTTATTAATAAAACACGAGCCTTTAGAAAAATTGTACGTTTCAAATGCTCCCGTGGAGCTTATCTTATATGAAACGGATGTATCAGATCATCCTCTTTTTCAACTCGATGCTGAAACTCAAAAAATTCCAATTGCATCACATTTCCCAAGACTTTCGAGATTATCTATAGGCGCAGATGTTTTGCCAGAAGATGTAACGGTCCAAGTTTTTTTAAGAAATTTTTCAGAAATAGAAAGTATTTCCTTGATTTTAGATAAGGCTATTTTTGAAAACGAAGATATTTCTACCCTCCCATCTCTTCTTGGAAAACAAAAAAAATTGGAAACATTTGAGCTTATTTTTCCAGACGAATCAGAAGATGGGATTGCCTTTGATAATGCGTGGCTTTTATCTCTTTTAGACAGTTGCCCAACACTTCAAAATGTTGGCCTTTGCTCGATAAATACAGTTACCTCTGATTGCTTTGACATTGAAGAGAACGATACAAAATCTCAAAAAATCTACCCCAATATACGTCATTTAAGATTAAAATCGACAAGACTTTCATCACAAGAGCTTGCACACTTTTTGGGTGCTTTTCCAAATATAGAAAGTTTTGGTTTAGAGCATACTCAAAATCTCGGGAAAGAGGTATTTCAAGCGTTATCGGGGAAAAAAAATCTTCGCTCTCTTTTCCTTACATCATCGAATCTACACGATGCTCTTATGGAAGATCTTTCCAAGCTTTCCTTTCTCGAAGAAGTAAACATTGACTCTTGTATGATTTCAGATAGGGGTTTTTTATTTCTTTCAAATCTAAAGCATCTTAAAAAGTTGTCTGCGTATAGAATTTCCGTCAAAGAGAATTCTGTTCGAAAAGTGCTTTCACAGTGTCAAGAATTAGAAGAATGCGATTTGAGTCATAGCATAAAAGAATGTGAAGATAGTTTTGATGCAATTGAAATGCCCTTACTTGAAAAGCTAAAAATTTTAAAAGTTGTAGGTTGTGCTGCTGCTTCTGATCTTTTACTCGATATTGTAAAAAGTTCGAAAAACTTAAAAGACCTCAATGTTCAAGATCAAAAAAACACATCACAATTACTTTTACATGAGCTTAAAAATTGCATACACCTTCGCTCCTTAAAAATTTCTGGCATACAAATACGAGATGAATCATTTTATCAGGATCTTTCTCAAATGTATTCTTTAAAAAGTCTTTCTTTCGATGAAGTCAAATCAGATGTGCAATGCTCGGAATGGAAATTTCCGTCGAAATTGGAGGAAGTGAACTTTTCTTTAAGTACAATGACAGATGTAGGTCTTCAAATGCTTGTTTCTCAATGTCCAAGCCTTTTGAAAGTTTCAATTGAGAATGCAGAAGATTTAGAGTCGCAAAGCTTTAAAATTCTTTCTGAGTGCAAAGGTATAAAAGAGCTTTCTTTGTTGGGGACAAAAATCGATGAAGAGGCTGTGTCGTTTCTTCTTTCAAAATTGGAAAATGTAGAATCCCTGTGTCTCATGGACTGCACGGATATTTCAGAGAAAGGAATCAAGCTTGAATCAATTCATAAAAAGCTAAAAAGCTTATATCTCGGGGTTTCCTATATGAAACTTGAAGCATTGATTCAATTGTTTACGATGCTCCCATCTCTTGAATTAGTTGACTATTGTCATTCTGAAGACGGAGGCGAGAGCAGAAAGACCCTACAAGAGGCATTTCCTCATATTCAATTCGAGGAATAATTTCTTTTACGACAATTTTTTCAACGGTGCAAATGCTGCAAGAAGGCGCACTTTTTTGTTTTCTTTTGAGAATAATACCTCATATGTCGGCCCAAGGGTACTTTCTCCGCAAGTTTCTATGCGCCCAATTCCAAACTGCGGGTGAAAGACATTCGTGCCGGGGCTTAATAGTTCTTTTTGGGGTAATGTTTGTTCCTTTGTAAGATTTTCGTATGGATTGATATGATGCGTCTTTTTGTAAAACATTGGAATTTCCATAAGAAATCTGCTTGGACGCATAAATCGCGATACGCCCCAGAGCATCCTTTGGTTTGCAAAAGAAAGAAAAAGCCTTCTTTTTGCACGGGTCATGGCAACATAGAATAGGCGTCTTTCTTCTTCTATTTGGTTTCCTTCTTTTTTTGCATTGATGTGGGGAAAAAGGTCTTCTTCAAGTCCTACGACAAATACTAAAGAAAATTCGAGTCCTTTTGCGTTGTGAACGGTCATAAGGTGAATTGAATCTTCTTTTTGCATGGGATCTTGCGTCGTAACCAAAAGAAGCTCGTTGAGAAATGAATTAAGGGTCGGATCATGACTTTCATCTTGCCATTCTTTTGCTTTTGCAATCAGTTCATGGAGGTTTTCTAAACGGTCTTGTTTTGTTTCGGGATCTTCTTCTAATACTTGATTGTAACGCATCAGACGTACTGTTTCTACAATGAGCTCATCGATAGAATAGGTCTCTTTTTTTTCTTGTAAAAATGTAAAATTGTCAGAAAGCTCTTTTAAACTTGCCCTTTGTTTTTGAGAAAGAGAAAAGGGAATATCTAATGAAGTCGATTTATTGGAAATTTCTTTTAATAGATCCAGGAGTGGTCGTTTTGTCGTTTCTTGCAGCATCAAGATGTTTTTTTGAATTGCAGGACCAAGACCACGTTTTGGAACATTTATGATTCTTAAGAAAGAAACAGTATCGTTCGGATTGCAAATAAGCCTTAAATACGAAAGAATGTCTTTAATTTCGCGTCGCTGATAAAAAGAAAGCCCTCCCGTAATTATGTATGGGATTTGTTTATATAGCAAAGCATCTTCAAAAAGGCGAGATTGTACGTTTGTGCGATAAAATATAGCAATTTCAGAAAAGGGTATGTCGAGTGTATGGGATAATGAAGCGATACTATCTGCAATGATTTGGGCCTCTTTTTTTTCTGATTCACAAGAAAAAATTTCTATTTTTTCTCCTTCTCCTTCAGTGCTCCAGAGAGTTTTTTCTGGACGGCCTGAATTGTTTTTTATCACGTCGTTTGATGCTTTTAATATCGTGTTCGTGCTTCGATAGTTCTGCTCTAAACGGATAACTTTTGCACCTTTATAATCTTGAGAAAAGTTGAGGATGTTTTGAATATTTGCCCCTCTCCAGGAATAGATCGATTGGTCGGGATCACCTACGACCATGAGATTTTGGCCATTTTCGACTAAAAGTTTGATGATTGTGTATTGGGCAAAATTTGTATCCTGGTATTCGTCGACTAAAATGTGCTTGAAGCGTCTTTGATACTGTTGTAAGATATCTGGATATTGTCTAAACAGTATAATTGGCAGTAAAAGCAGATCGTCAAAATCTACACTCGAGCACTCTTTCATCTTCTGTACATATTTCCTATAGAGCATAACGTTTTCTGAATTTGCATTTTCCAAAAGGTAGATGTCTTCAGATTGTGGAAGAAGAATACGGTTTTTACAAGTCGAAATAAATGAACGCAAGGGTTTCGTCTCGCATTTGTCCGTTTGAAAAACGTCTTTTGCACATTCTTTAAGTAATTTTTCAGTATCATCTTCGTCATAAATAAGAGGCGGTTTTTCAAAGCCAAGTAATGGATAATTTTCGTGAATAATACGTAAACCGAAGGAATGAAAAGTCGTAATGCTCACACCCTTTTCGATAAAGGCTTGAACGCGTTCCTGCATTTCGCGAGCAGCTTTATTCGTAAATGTGACTGCCAATATTTCAGAGGGTAAAATTCCACTATTCAAAAGGTGTGCAATTCGTAAAGTAACAACTCGAGTTTTTCCAGATCCTGCTCCCGCGATGACAAGGCAGGGGCCTTCGTTATAGAGCACTGCCTGTTTTTGTTGTGGATTGAGATTTTGAAAAGCTGTATCAAATGTTTTTTGCATGGTGTAAGTCATTTTTAAAGAACATTATTTTCTTTCAAAGAGAGGTTTTTCGTATAGATAAAAAAATATCTTGCTTTCAAAAAAATAATAAGAGAAGCTAGCTCAGGATATTTCTACACACACACATTGGAACTACTACTCGAGGTCGTATGAAACAAATCTCCATTTTCACGTTACTTTTTTTTCTCTTCCATTTCCAAATAGATGCCAAGGCATCTCCTTTATACTCAAATCCATCTTTTGTCGTCGTGACGACGTCTTACAACAACTCTGAATGGTGCATCAAGAACGTACAATCGGTAGTTTGCCAGAAATATCCGAATTGGGAACAAATTATCGTCGACGATTGTTCTTCTGATGAAACTGCAAGTATTTTAGAACAATATATTTTGCAAAATAATCTTCAAAATAAAGTGCATCTCGTTCGAAATTCAGAAAGAAAAGGAGCGATGGAAAATTTTAACAATACCATTCGTCAGATTGCTCCTGAAAAAATTATCGTGATTCTCGATGGCGATGACTGGTTTTATAACGATGAAGTGTTGACGCATCTTTCAAGGGTGTACAAAAACAAAAAAGTATGGATGACATATGGAAATTACATAAGCCATCCATCGGGAGAGGTCGGACGGTATTGTGAGACGATTCCAACCCGCATTGTCAAGCAAAATGCGTTTCGTAAATACAAATGGGTAACTTCTCACTTGAGAACATTTTATGCAAAACTTTTTCATCGCATAAAGAAAGAGCATTTTCAACATGAAGGAAAATTTTTCCCGACTACATGTGATCTTGCAATGATGTTTCCCATCTTAGAGCAATCTCGAAATGGCCATTTTCGATTCATTAAGCGGTTAATGGTTACCTATAATCAAACAAATCCAATAAATGACTATAAAGTCAATGCTGACAAAGTGGCGTTTTACGATGGATACATACGAAATCTTGCTCGATACAGGCCTTTAAAAGAGCTTTTTCCGAAAACAAGTAAAGGCCTTATTACATTGCCATATGTCTTTTTGCATTAATTGAGTTAAAAAATAAGGAATGCTTATGAACTGGAAAAATACGCGTAAATTACATTTGTTTCTCCTTGCTGCTTTATTTTTTGCACCATTTGGAACTATAGAAAGCGTAAAAAAAATGGTCGACTTCGACAAGTCGATGAAACGAAATTATGCCTTCAGTAAACGCCAGGGGAAGACTGATCCTCAATGGATTTTACTGAGAAATTTATATCAGCAATTTCAAAAAAAAGCAAAAAAGCCCAAAAAACAGTACCTTATTCCAAGGAAGATCCACTTTATCTGGCTTGGAAGCCCACTTCCAGAGCGATGCAAGCTTTGCATTGAATCCTGGAAAACGCATCATCCTAAATGGATTGTAAAAGTATGGACAGATGCAGATGTCGAATCATTTCAAATGACGAATAAACATCATTTCGACGATGCAAAAAACTGGGGAGAAAAATCAGATATTTGGAGATATGAAATTCTCTATCGCGAAGGAGGGCTTTATGCCGATACTGATTTTGAATGCGTAAAATCCTTTGATTTTGTTCATAAGTCGTGCTCATTATATGCAGGAACTGCCTTTGTTGCGATGCCACTTTTATATAATGGGTTAATCGGGGCAGCGCCGGGGCACCCAATATTAAAATCATGTATCGATACTATGAAACGTTCGATAAGTGATAATGATTCTAATCGCATCATGGATGAAACAGGACCTCAGTTTTTCACGCGTTGTTTTTTTCGCTATGCTTCTGAACATCCTGAAGGATTAGTAGGGCTTCCTCCGACAATTTTATACCCACTTCCAAATTCAAAAAGACATGGAATAACACCAATAAAAGCAAAAAAGCGGTGGCTTACCAGGGATTCTCTTGCGATACATTACTGGGCAACGAGCTGGGTTGTGCATCCTCCTCGTACTACTTCTGCGCCTTATAAAATTCTATCCTCATAATTAATTCAACTTAGGTTACTTATGGAGCCCACAGAAAAAACACAGCAAATTGAACCAGTACTTCCATGTCAACCATTAGAAGTGGTGTCGAGCGTGGTTGAAAATGGCCATTTTTTTCTTTTGTACTCTGATTCGCAAAAGAGAAAAAAGCAAAGTAAAATGAAAGTGTATAAGAAAGGTAAATTTTCGGAGTTTTTAAAAATTATAGGAATTGCTTCTGTTATTGAAATTGAATCGGAAGGAGAAATGTATGTTTTACATAAAGATAGCCTGGAAAAATTTATAGATGATCACAAGGCATCTGATGATGAACAACTCCAGAGTTTTGCCTTATGTCTTGAAAAAAGAAAGCATGCAATTGAAGATGCAGAAAAAAAATTAAAGCCTCGGGGCTTCAAAGAAACAATTTTGCGATTTTTTAAAAGAAAGCCATGCGCAAATTGCAATAAGAAAACATTGAAAAAACAGTAATTTACAAAAAAAGGTCATCGACGTACTTTACTAAAGAAAAAATGATCTTATATCGTATGTTGCAGCGTCAAATTACCCAAGTTATTCTTTTTCTCATTGTTTCATGTGGTGTATTTGCAAATGAAGTAAAAGTTCAAACAGGACTTGATCGCATCTTTCAAGAGCCTTTTTGCAAGATGTTGAAAGGGAAAAAAATTGGACTTATAACAAATCAAACAGCAATCGATAAGAATTTCGAATCATCCGTTACTCTTTTTTGTAAGCATCAAGATGAGTTTGATTTTGAACTTAGCGCTTTATTTGCTCCAGAACACGGGCTTACAGGCGCACAATATGCAAGTCAGCACATCTACAATTCGAAAACAAAAGATGGCATTCCCATTTATAGCCTTCATGGAACGACGAGAAGGCCTACAAAAGAAATGCTGAAAAACGTTACTCTCTTGGTGTTCGACATTCAAGATATAGGATCGCGTTCTTATACATATGCATCGACCTTGTGTTATGCCATGGAAGAGGCTGCAAAGTATAAAATCCCTATGATTGTTCTCGATCGGCCAAATCCAATCAACGGTCTTATCGTCGATGGGCCTTTTTTAGAAGAATCTTTTCGTTCATTTGTCGGATATATAGATATTCCGTATTGCCATGGTTTTACAATCGGCGAACTTGCAAAGTACTTTAACAGTGAATACAAAGTGGGAGCAACACTTCAGGTAATTCCAATGCTTGGATGGAAAAGAGAAATGAGCTTTGAAGATACCGGTCTTCCCTGGATTCCAACAAGCCCGAATGTTCCTGAAGCAACGACGTGCCTGTATTATCCAATGACAGGTCCCCTCGGGGAATTTTCGCTTGTAAGTATTGGAATTGGATATACATTGCCATTCAAAGTCATTGGTGCCCCCTGGATCAATGCAGATGCATTTGTTCAAGCCCTTTCCCATTACAAACTTACAGGTATTTCCTTTATACCTATTCATTTTCGACCCTTTATGGGAAGCTTTTCACAAACAGAATGCCATGGTGCGTATTTGCTTGTTAACGATCCGAAACAATTCTCGCCAATAAAGGTTCAGTTCGCAATTTTGGCAGCACTCAAGCGCCTTTATCCAGAAAAACTAAAAAGTGGGCTTCAAGTAATCAGGGATAAATCCCATATCTTTCACAAGATTTTTGGTTCTTATAGAATGTATGAAATTCTTCAAAAAGAACCTTACCCTTTTACCGCTCTTGTCGAGCTCGATCAGAAGAAAAGACTAAAGTTTCTTTCTACCCGGGAAAAATACCTCACTCTGGAATATAAATAATTTGGCACTCTCGGTTTAAAATTGCTAAAATTTGCATTTCCCCTCTTGACAGAAAACAACTTTCGATTTTACTATCTATCCTTTCGAAATCGTAAAACTAGTTTATCCAACACTTGTAACTTTAGGAGTTTTTACAGCTATGGCTACCTTAAAACCTCTTGGCGATCGCGTTATAATTAAACGTTCGAAAGTCTCTCAGACAAAAGGTGGGATTCTTATCCCTGAATCTGCACAAGAAAAACCAAAAGAAGGGATTGTAATTGCTGTTGGACCCGGAAATATTAACGATGAAGGGCAAAGAGAAGAGATGTCAGTATCTGAAGGGGACACTGTTCTTTTTGGATCTTATGCCGGCACTGAAGTGACGAATAAAAATGATGAAGAAGTTCTCATCATGAAAGAAAGTGAAATTCTTGCGATTGTCGAACGAAAATAAGAAGGAGCACTGATTATGTCAAAAATGTTACAATTTAATGATGATGCTCTCAAAAGTCTTTGGAAAGGGATTTCCATTCTTGCAAGAGCTGTAAAAGTGACTCTTGGACCGAAAGGAAGAAACGTCGTTATTGCACGAGGTTTTGGATCTCCACTTTCGACAAAAGACGGCGTTACCGTTGCAAAGGAAATCGGTTTAAAAGATAAATTCGAAGACCTCGGGGCACAAATCGTAAAAGAAGTTGCATCCAAAACATCTGATGTTGCAGGCGATGGAACGACGACAGCGATCGTTCTTGCCGAAGCAATATTTGGTCAAGGCTTGAAAGTTGTTGCAGCGGGTGCAAATCCGATGTCGATCAAACGAGGGATCGATAAAGCAGTAGATGCTATTGTTCAAGCACTTGAAAAGCTTGCGACACCTGTAAACAATGCAGAAGAAATCAACCAAATCGCAACAATATCTGCCAATAACGACCCTGAGATTGGAAAGATTATATCCGAGGCGATGGAAAAAGTTGGAAAAGACGGCATTATTACGGTAACAGAAGCAAAAAGCATTGAAACGGTCCTTGATGTCGTTGAAGGATTACAATTTGACAAAGGGTATCTTTCTCCATATTTTGTTACAAACCCTGAAGCAATGGCGTGCGAGCTTTCAAATCCGTTGATCTTAGTCACAGACAAGAAAATTTCTGCGACTAAAGATATCGTGCCAATTTTAGAGCAAGTCATGCAAAAAGGTGCGCGTCCATTTATTATAATTGCAGAAGATATCGATGCTGATGCTTTGGCAATGCTCGTCGTGAACAAAATCAAGCTAGGTCTTCCTCTTTGTGCTGTAAAAGCTCCCGGATTTGGCGACCGCAAAAAAGCAATTTTGCAAGACATTGCGATTTTGACCGGTGCGACCTTTGTTACAGAAGAAGTTGGCTTAAAGCTCGAAGAGACGACGCTCGATATGCTTGGTTCGTGCAAAACGTTGAAAGTCACAAAAGACGAAACGACGATTGTCGATGGCCAAGGCTCAAAAGAAAGAATTCAAGAGCGCATCAAGCAAATCAAAGCAGAAATTGCAAGTACTACGTCGAATTACGAAAAAGAAAAGCTCGAAGAAAGACTTGCTCATCTCGTCGGTGGTGTTGCTGTGATTAATGTTGGCGCTGCGACTGAAACTGAGCTAAAAGAGAAAAAGGCTCGTGTTGAGGATGCTCTTCATGCAACGAGAGCTGCCATTGTGAAAGGAATTGTTCCGGGTGGCGGTGTTGCGCTTTTACGCGCAGTGCAAGCGCTCAATACGCTGAAACTTCCTCACGATGAACAAGTAGGCCTTGAGATTGTTCGTAGAGCCTGCTTTGAGCCTGCAATTGCAATTAGTAATAACTGTGGAAAGCAAGGCGAGATTGTTGCTGAAAAGATCTTTGAAGCAAAAGGTGCCTTTGGATTCAATGGCATGACTGGAGAGTATTGCGACCTGGTTAAAGTTGGCGTAATCGATCCGGTTCTTGTGACAATTACGGCATTGAAAAATGCAGCAAGCGTCGTTGGACTTCTTTTGACAACTGCTTGTATGATCACCGAAAAGCCTAAAAAGAAATCTCACGCGCCAGCACATGCCATGGGTGGTATGGGCGGCATGGGCGGTATGGGCGGTATGGGCGGTATGGGCGGTATGGGCATGGACGACATGGGCGATTTCTAAACCAATTAAAACCCGATTGACAGTTTGCATATCTCGACCAGTGACGCAG
>JBDHQC010000170.1:0-3370 GCA_039806815.1 Parachlamydiales bacterium | reverse complement strand
GGGTAAAACTGCGAATACTATGTCGCAACGCCAGGAAATGAAATTGGAAGTGTGATTACTTTCAGCCAAAAGTTGTTCATTAATCAAGTTTGATTAATTTTGAGTAATTTTTGGAGAGCGGTTCTCCGCATATACGGTGGAAGAATTACACTCTTGAAAATATTCTTTTTCTCTTTATCTCTTACGCGAGGTTGTTCTATTGATATAGGTCCTATGCCAGTTTGGATCGATCTTTCAGGAAGATAACCATTACGTACCACTGTTCGTCTTCCATGTTCATCCTTATAGGTTTTAAACTTCTCTAAATATTCTTCAACTTCATTTTCGATAGCTTGCCGAAGTATTTTTTTAGCTCCTTCTCGCAATGTTTCTTCCAAGAGATTTTCAAATGCATTTGGTACAAGATTTTTATCTTCAAAAATGAGATCCTTATTCATGAGCGTATTCCTCTTTGTTTTGTTGCTAATCAAAACTTCATTGAGGATACGCTCTTTTTATTTCAAACACAACTTTCGGTTATATCTCCCGCTATTTAGAAGTATATTATGGAAATCACGTTGACCACTTAGTGCACATTAAGAAAAAATATGATCCACATAATCTTTTTCATTGGAAACAAAGTATTCCATTGCCTAAGTAAAATAGTAATAGTCCATCTCTTCATTTTTTCTAGGGCCAATTACCCTCCATGTCAAACGCAGTCTTTTGGAATCAAAATGGATCTGACCAAAATATGAATCGGCGCCACAAAGATGAGAATCGACAGATGAAAGTATATTGTTTCCTGTGGGTGCAAGATGAAATATGAATACGGGATGATTTGGGCCATGATGCAAGTTTTCTAGAGAAATTACCCCTCGATCTGTATCTAAAGTCCATCGAAATGCACTACTAAAAGTAACATTTTCCCCATTTTTCCCCTTCCATGTACCTTTTTCAGTAAAAATGAGTGTTTTTCCTTCCTTTGCAACAAATACTTCGCCCAATCCTTTCCCATTCCATCCATGTCCTTCTTTTGATTTTGTTTTCGCGAGAAATGAAAGTTGTTTGACACTCTGAAGTTTTTCCCAAAAATCATAAAGCACTTTGTTTATCTCCAAAGGATTGAAAGAACATTCTATAAGATCTTGCTTTACTACATAGTAACTTTTCTTCTCTGTTGGTGGTAATAATGTATATGCTTTTTTGAGAAGAAGTTCCAGTTCCGTCATAAGAGGATACGCTTGATTGAATTGATAGAGTCTTGTTTTTCCTTCGTAATAACTTGTAATTAATCCTCCTTTTTCCAGGCGATGTAATGCCTTTTGAATGGGTGTAAGGGCTGTTTTTAGAGACCTTTGGAGAAGTGCTCCATAACATTTTTCGTTTACGAAAAGAAAAATGAGAATTCTTTGCACATTTTTATTACCAAAAAGAACTTCCAACATAAAAAAAATCAAACCTCATTTGAAGTAAGTTAAACTCATTTGTAGTTAACATCTCGCATGTCGAAAATCGCACCGTGATTACCTATTTTGAACCTACAATTGATTTTTCGTAAACTATTTTCTAGTTTGTTGCACCTTATCCTCGCGCGCTTTTTGATTGAAAATGACAAAAAAAGCTCCTAAACTTTCCATTTTTCAATGAAATCAAGGAGAAAATAATATGTCGCTGCGATTTGACTGGAAAATTGAAGAATTACAAAAGCTCTATGAATTGCCACTTTTAGAACTCATTTCAAAATCACATGCTGTACGTACTCAGTATTTTGATCCTTCAGAAATTCAAGTATGCACTCTCCTTTCAATCAAAACAGGAGGATGTCCAGAAGACTGTAAATATTGTGCACAATCTAGTCATTACAAAACACAAGTTACACCACAAAGCATGATGAAATTTGACGAAGTCATAAGTAAAGCGAAAAAAGCAAAGGAAAACGGGGTAACGAGAATCTGTTTAGGAGCTGCCTGGAGGCAAGTTCGAGATGGGCTACAGTTTGACGAGGTTCTTCGAATGATTAAAGGTATTACAAATTTAGATATGGAGGTGTGTGTCACCTTAGGAATGCTACAAGAAAGTCATGCGATAAAACTAAAAAATGCAGGGCTATATGCATACAGTCACAATCTCGACACATCGGAAAAATACTATAAAACCATTATCACGACGAGAACCTATCAAGACAGATTAAACACCTTGCAAACTGCACGAAATGCAAATTTAAAAATATGTTGCGGAGGAATTCTCGGATTAGGGGAAAGCATACAAGATAGGTTAGAGCTTCTCCATACCCTATGCACACAAAACCCACATCCGGAATCAGTTCCGATTAATCGATTGAGCCGTGTGCCAGGAACTCCTTTAGAAAATCAACCAAGCGCTTCTTTTTGGGAACTGATCCGCATTGTTGCCATTGCAAGACTTGTTTTACCCAAGGCAATGATTCGCTTATCTGCAGGACGAAAGGACATGTCGTATGAACAACAGGCCTTGTGTTTTTTAGCAGGAGCAAATTCGATACATACCGGAGAAAAACTTCTTACTGTAGAGAATACATCGCGTAATGAAGATGAAAAAATGTTTGAGCTTTTTGGGCTTAAAAAACGACCAGGCTTTGCAAGCGGTAGAGAAAAATGACGGCAAAACACCTTGAACATATGCTACAAAGGCGAAAAAAATGTGGCAATTTTAGAACGCTACAGGTCATACAAAACTGCATAGACTTTTCATCGAACGATATTTTAGGCCTTTCAAGGTCGCAAGACTTTGCTCGAAATGTTTTCAAAGAACAAAAAAAACAAAAAACTCTTCTCAATGGCCTTGGGTCTACAGGCTCAAGACTTCTTACAGGCAATTCTGAATATGCTATGAAGCTTGAACGATCTATTGCAAAATACCATGGCTATGAAAAAGGAATACTATTTTCTTGTGGTTACATGGCAAATCTTGGACTCATTTCAACGATCGGAAAAAGTAAAAGCATTATTTTTTTCGATTCTGCAATACACGCTTCCGTTCGAGATGGGATTTCTCTGTCGCAAGCACAAGCGTATTCATTTCGACATAACGATCCTCATCACTTAGAATCCAGGCTTAAAAATTGCACAACGAAAGAAGATCGGTATATTTGTATTGAATCAATCTATTCTACCGATGGATCGATAGCACCACTAGAAGAAATTGTTCATCTTTCAAAACAATACGATGCCCATCTCATTGTGGATGAAGCGCATGCCATTGGTGTGTGGGGCCACAATGGAAAAGGTCGTGTAGAAAGTCACGATACTTTTGCAAAGGTTATAACATTTAGTAAAGCACTTGGTACACATGGCGCAATAGTCCTTGGAAATAGTCTTTTAAAAGATGCGCTCATTAACTTTGCAACTCC
>JBDHQC010000030.1:0-14753 GCA_039806815.1 Parachlamydiales bacterium | reverse complement strand
ATCATCAATATTACCGATTTTCCCTGATCGCGAAAGTACTCGGCGATAGCAGTGCCTACGTATGCAGCATTCAATCGCAATTGCGATGCCTGGTCTGAAGTAGAACAAACTAGAACAGAGCGCTTTAGTCCTTCCGGTCCCAAGTCTTTTTCGATGAATTCTCTCAATTCGCGACCCCGCTCTCCAATAAGGCTTATGACATTGACATCTGCGACTGCATTCCTCGCGATCATTCCTAAGAGTGTCGACTTACCACCACCTGCTGCTGCAAAGATGCCGACCCTTTGTCCTTGTCCCGCAGAAAGGACACCATCGATTGCGCGAATTCCAACAGTAATAGGCTCTGAAATAATCTTTCTTTTTAATGGATCTGGAGGACTGCGAGTAACAGGATAGTATTCGTCCAAGATGAGAGGGCCTTTTGTATCTTCGTCGAGGGGTTCTCCTAAAGCATTGAGTACGCGTCCAAGTAAGTTTTGTCCAACTTTAATACTCAAGGGCATTTTTGTTGGAACGACTTCGGAAGAAGGCCCAACGCCAGTCATTTCTCCTAATGGTGATAAGAACGCTTCTTCACTTGTAAAGCCAACGACTTCGCACATCAATGGCTCCATGCCTTCTCGTTTGACAAGACATATTTCGCCAATTTTCACTTGAGGAACGACTGCTTTAATAAGCATGCCGACAATTTCTGTAATGCGTCCATTGATCGTCGTGATCTCAAGCGCATCAAGACGACCCATAAATTTTTCAACTTCAAGGTCGTAGCCTTGATTTTCAGTAAGAATCTCTTGATCCATGATAATTCACTTACCTTAAAGGTCTTGAAAAACAACACATAATAAACGCTATACTTGTACGTTCATCGTTGTCTTGATTGATTCCAGAGTTTTGTTCAGTACGTTTGTAAAGAATTCAAGCTGCTGTTGGACAAAATTCAATTTGATTTGAATTGCAAAAAGCTGCTCGGGATTTGCTTTTTGTCCCGATGCAGAAATAGCATTAATTTGAGACATCAAAGCATTTAACTGAACGTCGCCATTGCTCAGCATATTCAGGTATTTTACAAGGGGCTTTTGGGCAAGATCCGCAAAATCTTGTGCCTTTACTTCAGCACCTGATTCTGATAAAGCTGCCTTGATTTCTGTGTCTGCGTGAATGAGTTTATCAGAGAGCTTTGCATCGCTTGCGGGGGTAACAGTGACACTATATCCTTCTTTTTGCGAAGTAGTATAAAGATCATTCGTCGTCGTGATTGCTCTTTTATAGCGGCTGGATGTGTCTTGGACTTTTTGTACAAGTCCTTCTTGCGAAATCGGATCCAGATACTGAACTTTTAAAGAGGAGCTCATCTGCATAGGAGATGGCTTTTGTGGACCTACGTCTTGGATTGCTTGTTGTTGCGCAAGCGTCAGCTTTGACTGCTGTATTGCGTCATCTGCTTTTTGTAGTGCAACGTCGAATTTAACTTTTGAGGGGGCAGATACATCTTCTTGTGCAATAGCATCGACTGCAAGTGCGGGATTTGATGGCTCTACTTTCTCAAGCTTTTGTATAGCGTCAATTTTTTCATGGAATTTTTGTTCTGCCATATCCACCCACAATATTTGTGGTTACTAAATTATTATTATTATTCTTCTCCCTTTTCACCGGTTGTAGGCGTAAGGGGAGAAAACTCTTTTGCTTTTAAATCCGTTGCCGCCCATTCCATGCATACGTCTGCAAGATTCTTGATCGTCGGATCATCGCTCTTTTCTTTTGCGTCCATTATCAATTTTTCGCCTTTTTTGCGTTTTGTTTTGGAAAGCAAAAAGCATATGCCTAATAAGGCTTGGGCAAGGTAATGTTGAGGCTCATTCTTTAAAATGCCCTCAAAAATTTTTGCAGCTTCATTTACCTGAAGCTTGTTTAAGGCTATGTAGCCAAAACCTAATTGAGAGGCCGAGTTATCGGGGTTGAGGAGTTCTGCTGCTTTAAATAGTCTTCTGGCAGCTATTTCATCAAGCTGCTTGACTGCAACAAAACCTGCTTCTATAAAAAGGGCAAAATCTTCTTTGAAGTGGTCTAAAAGACCTTCGTCCGTCATACATTCTCCTTTTTACTTTCTTGTTCGATACCTCG
This sequence comes from Parachlamydiales bacterium, assembly GCA_039806815.1. Classification (GTDB taxonomy): domain Bacteria; phylum Chlamydiota; class Chlamydiia; order Chlamydiales; family FEN-1388; genus JBDHQC01. Next base: position 12,632 of record JBDHQC010000030.1, on the reverse strand, counting down.
ACCTTCTCAATTACCTCAAATCTGGTATAAAGCCAGACCCTTTCGAAGACTAGGTTAATTATTAGGTCTTCATGTTTCTTGAAATCGACATAATCGATGTGTTCATCGAAGAAATAATCGATGTCGACATTTCAGAAAACTGGGTTAATTTGTTCATTGCCATTTGTAAATCAAACATATCAGCGATACTCATAGCACTTTTTTTCGATCTGATTTGAGCGATTTTCGATTTAGCAATAGCAGTAAGTAAGTTAATCTGGTCTACAAGATAGCTAAATTCTATTCCTTGTTGTGGCTTAAATAGCCATCCCTGGGTGATGGTAGCACCAGCCCATGGGTTGTTATAGCCTGCCATCGGGGCCTCCGGTCATTATGATTATATCCATTAAGAATATGTACTCTCTACTCTAAGGAGAATTCCTTCTTAAAGTAGCATTTCAACACTCGAAAACTTTCGAGCATTGCGGTAAAAACTCTATTATTTCTTTGGAAGGGCTTGTTGTGAAGCTCTTCCGAGGACTACAGCTAATGCGTGATAGGCATTCAAAAGAACGCCTAAATGATCGTAATCTTCTTTTCTACTTCCTTTGCGGAGTAGTTCTTTAATTGTATTAATTCTATCTTCTATTCGCTTTGCATACATTTTTCGTTTATCTTGATCGGAAAGTTCTATCTCGATATCGAAGCAAAAAATAGCAGGTTGCTTTTTCTTTTGCTTTTCCATTCCAAACATAAGACTACTCCTTTAAAGCAAATCCTTCTTGAGATTCTTTTCCCTCTAAATATATTTTACTATATTTTACATATTAAAATCAATTCTGTATTTCACGTCGTCTTTCTCTAATAATACGACATTAGGATCAATTTGAGTGATTTTCATTCCATCAATTGAATCGCCAACCATTAAGATTTTGCCATTGATTACGACGCTCTTTTCTTTGCCGTGAAGGGAATACCCTGTAACTTGATACTTGTCAGATATATTTCGAAACGCCTGTTCTTTTGGCACTTCCCGTACGAAGGATTGCAAACCCCTGATTCCAGGTAATGATTTTAATTGATCGCACAATTCTTGGAATTTGGCAGATGTTCCATTGGCAATAGTCCCAGTAAGCGACAAAAGGCCGTTATTGAGCGCGATTTGAACCCCTGAATACCCGCTTTCAGTGAGCTTTTGTATGATTTGATTCTTGAGGTCTTCTTCTACTACTACGCGTCTTTCGAGGAGGTCGAGGTAAGGGAAATTCTGCGTAATATAGTCATTAAGAGTGTCTGCCTGTTTTCTCGTGTTTAAAAAGCCCGACATGACGAACTTGCCGGCTTGGGGAGAATTTATCGTGATGCTCGACCAATCAGGATTTTTTGCAAGAACCTGGTTGATTTCTCTCCAAACGAGTTCGTCGATGACCACATTGCTATAGTCGATATTCGATATAAAGGGCAGTCCCTGTAAGCTGTCGAGGATTCGATTTCTATCAATCGTCGTAAGGACGTGGCCTATGAGGAGGAGTCTTCCTGTTGCAGGATTAAAACTATACCGAATACTAGGGTAGGGCTTTAATGTCTCTGCTATTATGGCGTCGGCATTTTTTGCCTTCTCATGAGGTATTTCTTGAGTTTTAAAGAGCATCGTCGTGCCGATTGCTGCAACTATAAAAATTCCCGTTATCGCGGCTAAGACGACAAGCGTACTTATTGCACGAGAAATGCGAGCTTCTTTGATCTCTTGTTCTTTGATTCGTTCGATTTCAGATTGAATGGGGGCTAATGCTGCTTTTGGCAATTGACCGAGTCGTTCTTGTCCGTCCTTTTCTTCTGCTTGATTTTTTTCTTTTTCTGGAGGCTCTTCTTTTTGTGGAGTAATAACAGGAGATACAATGGTTTGGCGCTCTCCTTCCCGATCGATGAGCATGAATGTCGTCGTCCCCATAGATACAAGAGCATTAGATTGAATTTGCTTTTTTCCCGCGATTTTTTCTCCATCGACGTATGTCCCATTTCTCGAATTGAGATCTTCGATGAAAACGTTGTCTTGTGCGTCAACGGTGATTCTTCCATGCTGTCGAGATACGCTTAAATCTTGAAAAATGATGTCGCAACTGGAAGTATCTGTTCCAATGAGAAAACTCGAGCCGCTTTGCATGGAAAACTCGGCGCCGGTATTAGGGCCTGATAGGACTTTTAAAAACCATCTGCCCTGAGTATCGAGGAGGTCAAAATCGACGTGCGCAAGCTCGTGCTCTTCAGTAGGTTCTTCATCGAAAAGAGTATCGTGTGGATCTTCAATCACAATATCCCGGTCGCCCCATAAATAAACGGATTTTTGGTTCGGCTCTATTCTTTTTTTTACTTCATTTATTCACACAAATGCAAGCACAAATCAATACAGATAAAAAAATAAACGCTATTTCGTATATTACCGAATTTTTCCATAAGATTGCAAGGAACTACCGTAAAGAAAGAGGAATAAGGTCTAAAATATGACCTGCAATTGATTATTTTTCATGACAATGTATGTTTAGTCGTCAAATAACTTCATTGATTTTGGGCCAATTGCAATTCGTTTTTCCAAAAATCGATAGCATTGAGGAAATCCTCGAATTGGTCGAGAAATTCCCTGCTTGAGGCTTTTTGTGGGTAATATAACTGGATAACGATCTCATTTCCTGTTTCATCGAGGCCCAAATGTGCATTTTTTGTCGCTTGACCAAAGAGATTTCCTCGCAACATCGTTTGCATGAAGTCCAAAGGTTTAGAATCCGGAAGGCGGCCAAGCTTACAAATGAATTGAAATCCTTGAGAGGCTTCTTGGATTGTGACGAGATTTTCGTCAAAAACTAAGGAATAACTAGAGATTTCCTTATTGGGGAATGCTTCATCTAAATCGAGCGTTTTTTTGAGCGTTATGAGGTAATCGTAGAGCATGCGTAACATCCTTTAAAAAAAAGGAGCTTCCTCATAGAGAAAGCTCCAAAAGTTATTCGTCTATTTTTTTCAAGCGCGCCATATATCGACCACGAGTTTTCCAAAGTCTTTATAGAGGTTGGAGAAGTTTTGCCATGCTTGATCGGCAGATTTTTGTTCTTCTGATGCTTTTTGTGCGGTCGTTTGAAGCGTTTGAGAAAGCTTGTCGAAAAATTCCTTCAAAGCATTTTGCATTGCTTCTATCTTCACATATTGGATTTTTTCATTCTCTGCAATTCCAGACACCATGCTTTGGCCTGCTTGCCCTAAGGATCCAATGACAGAAGTTGCTGTCTGTTCGCTTGTTCGAATGTCATCTCGATGTTCTTTGAGAACAGCTCTTTGGGAAGATGTAATTGCTTCGTCTTTTTCTATACTTCCTTCCTTTAATCTTGCCTGGGTTGCTACTTTGTCATCGAGTTTTGCAGCTTCGTAATCTTCTTTTCCTTTAGAGCCAAGAAGGTTTCCTCTTGATACTGCAAATTTTTGTGCAGCAAATCCTGCGCTCATGCCAAAGGTAATACCAGCTTGAGCAAATTGCATTGCAGCAAGGGCAAAATCTTTATCGCGATCTATTTCTAGTTGCTTTGCTTTTGCATCTCCTGCATTAATAGTTGCTTGGTACGAACATTTTGCCATTTCCAGGACCAGGCCTTGCATGGCAACTTCGAGTTTTGCACTTGACTTGATGATATCCATTTCTACCGGAAAAAGCTTTGCCATAATAGGTGCTAAGATTGCCATTATTCCCGGCCTCATGTAAGGGTTTCCTTCTTCAGGAATTGCATCGGTTCCTGAGACAGGTGAGCCTGCTGAAGTAGGGGCATTTTTAATCATTTCGAGCCATTTATTGAGTAATGCTTGATCTGGTCCAGGTAATGCAGGAGATGACATCGCACCTTCGATAAACCCTTCAATGGCTGCTTTTTCTGCCGTTGACAATCCATCTTTTAACTTGTCTACGATATATTGTCCAAGTGCTTCATCAGTTTGAGAGGTTCCAACCGGTACGTCTGTGAATACGGATGGATTGATCGGCGCATCCTGTGGTTTGTTTGCATCTATTGTCATACTTTTTTTCCTCTTAATAATAGCCTTTTGGGTAAGTACTTACCCAAAAGGCAAGATAAAAATTAACTCGTTGCATGCAATTTCGTCATCGAATCGCTCATGCCATCAATCATCTGGGCAAAGAGTTTGCAAAGGTCATTTACGAATGTTGCAAGGTTTTTCGAGTCTTGGTTAATACTTTCTATATTCGGTTCAAAGCCCGAAATTGTGCCTTGTAAGAATGTAAGCATAGCTTGTGATTGGGCTGTGAGCCGTTCTAATTGAGCTTGTGTGTCTTCCAATTTAGCCATAGTAAGGTGGTATTCACCTTGCTCAATTTGGCCTGCTGCTTGTAGCATGCCGGCAAGCAACTGAAGTAAGTCGGCGTAGTTTTGAGGATCCTTAAGTGATTCTTTCATGCGCCTTGCTATGTTGTTGAGCATTTTCATGATGAAGCCTGATTCGAGGTTTTCTTCTATGTCGTTTTGTAATTCACCTAAACTTTTTGAAGTTCCAACGGATCCAGGTCCTCCTTTTGCACCTTTTGCGCCACCTATTGCATCTTCTGCAGCCTCGCGCTCTGCAGTTTTGGAGGCAGTCCCAACTCCTTGCGAGACTTCTTCTTCTGTAGTAGCGGCAGTGCTTTTTGCGCCTTGTGAAACAGCACCTGCTCCTTCTTCACCGCCACCACCAAAGAGGCTTTTAAGAGCGCCAAATCCTGCTTTTCCGCCTGAGGCGCCTCCGCCGCCACTTCCTGCTGCCATACAAGTGAGCATGAAGAGTATCATCATGAGAAGCATCATTACAGTAGAGATGATCATAGCATCTTGCTCATCAAGACCCATTTTTTTCAAAGCTTCCAAGAGGGTTGTGTTTATAGCGCCGCTTTGAAATATAGCAGATCCAACCATGCACATTGTCGTTGCAAGAGCCATACCTCTTTGGAGGAATGTCATGAGCATTGATTTTAGGGCTTCCATAACAGCTTTCATCGTCATTTGTTCTATAGAAGCAATAGCTACAGCTCCACCCGATGCAATGATAACGACGAGAGTAATTGCACACATAAAAATCATTTTTACGACGGATGCTAAAATTGGGTCAGTAATTCCCATGGCATCGATGAGCCTATCGAGAATATTGAGTGTTGCATCGAGAACGGTAAACGTTGCGATAGCAACAGTTGCACATATTAAAGCAATCCCTGCAGCAGTACCTGCACCTGATGTGCAGACGATGATAACAACGGCAACGATGGCCAAGACGACGGTTAAAATTGGTCCAAAAATCTTCATGAAGTCAGTTGATTGGCTTAATGAGGCAAGTTTTGCATCGAGCCACGCACCGATCTGTTTCATTCCATCGGTATAGGCTTTTTCTGCTACTCTCGTTTGGTCTTCGATATTCTTTTGTTTTGCAAATGCTTCTTTTTGAGTAAATTGCGAGTTCATTATTGATATTTCTGCGCGAATTTTACTCATGAATGCAAGTGCCATTGCCATGATTTTGAGATAGGAGATCATCATAGCTTTGTCTTGAGGAGAAAGATCTTTTCGATAGTCGATATTGCTCAACTTATCGAGTGCTTTTTCTACGATTTTTGGATCTGTCGAAAGAGAAAGCTGTTCCCATTGTTTTAAGTTTATTGAAGCTAAGTTCGATGAGATAACTCCTACGAGTTTTGTCATGTCCGGAGTTATGCCTTCTCCCAAAAGATTTGTTAATGTCTCTTTTATCGTTCCAACGGCAACAGATTCAAGCCCAAATCCATTTGGATTTGTTTTATTTTCGTCTGCGATTTTTGAGGCAAGCTGTTGCAATGTGCTAAGTTGATCTTGTGTTAGCGTGCTTTGATTGACGCCTGTCAAAGAAATGAGGGCCTGGAGTATCTGTTGGGGATCTGTTCCATTGATGCTATGAAAAGTTGGATTTTCAGGTGCTTGAATTCCACTTGCTGCGTTTAAGGGAGCTGCATTTTCTCCGATCGTTCCCATGAGGTCTTGCATGGAACTTTTAAAATCAGAAGTTGCATCGTCTAATGCGCCGGAATCATTTAGTAACTTTAATAGGGCAGCGCCCATCGTTTTTGGATCAAATGACTCTAAGTCGGGAACTCCTCCCGAAGAATTCTTTTGTGCAATGAGGTTTGCGAGTTTCTTTAAGGAAGCTTGTGCTTTTGCTTTATCTTCGGGGGTCTTAAATTTATCGCCGAGATCTGAGTAGGCAAGTAAAGCTTGGTAGACAGTATTTGGATCAGTAGAAGCCATTTCTTTTACAAATTTTTGAGACTCTAGAGAAACATTAACAGGAGGAGGGTTTGCTGCTTCTTTGTTTAAATTTGCAACTGTTGTTCCAAAATGTTGCGTTGCAGTTTGAACGACTTTTTGGTCCTCGGGGGATAAACTAACATTTGCTTGTGAAAGTATAGTTGCGATCGTCTTTGCAACGTCGTCGGGATTTTGCGAAAGAAGGCCTGGAATATCTCCTTTTGCATTCTGCTGCGCAATGTTAGTAGCGACTCCTTTGAATTTTTCTTCAAAAAATGTCTTTTGATTTTGATCGAGATCATCAAATCCCAAAAAATGATAGAGAGCTTTTTGTACTTCATTTGGATCTGTGCTATATAGGCCATTGAGCATGTCACCTTCAGGACCATAAATATCTGCTTCTTTTTCTTGTCCTTGTGACTGAACTTCCTTTCCTTTTTCGTCTGTCTGTTTTTGCTTTGAAACTTCTGCTTCTTTTTTCGGTTCTGCAGATTTTTCGAAGATTTTTGCTTTTACTTGCTCTGGGACGGCGAGTGAAAAGAACGATTCTACTTCTTCTTTAGTACTTACAGTATTTCCGCCAGTGACAAAGTTTGCAAAGCTATCGAAATTTTCAAGAATTTGAGGTGTTAAGTTTGCAAGGTTCTCGATTAGCGTATGTGGTGCAACGAGTTGCGGAGAGGAGGGGTTATACGTCGTCGTAAAAGACTCGTCTTTAGACGATCCCGGGATTCCCTGTTGAGAAGGGCCTGGAGGAATGAGGCTATCTCGAGTTATTGTAGCGGCACTTCCTTGAGGGCCGGTTCCGGTAGAAACGACGTCTGCTTCTCTTCTTAGTACCTCTGAGTTATCCCATGGCGTTTGTGGAGGCTGCATGTTTGAGGATACATCTGACATATCGTACCTCTGTTAATGAATTTTGAATCAAATAATTGCAGCGGGCGAACCTTTTCAAGAAATCCTTATTGATCTTGTCCGGGATCTGCTGTTTTTGTTGCTTCTTCTTTTGTTTTTTGAAATTCTTCTTCTCGTTTCTGAATTTGTTCTTCAAGGGTCTTTTTCATTAAGATACAGCGTTCTTTTACAATACTATATTGCGGTTGATCTCCCGCACTCGAGATTGCCATTTCAACTGAAAACAATGCCAAATCCGGACTATTCATCTGTAAATAGCAATCTGCCGAGTGAAAATGCGGCAATGGATTTGCAGGTTCTAAAGCTGCACACAATAAGTAAAGGTTTGCAGCGTCTTTAAAATCTCCGAGTCGGTGAAGACATGCTGCAAGCCCCAAAGTATATTTTGATGTCGTAAAATCAAGCATCATGAGGAGGCGAAAAATATGAGATGCTTCCTTATACTTTCCCTGGTTATATAAGTTATAGCCTTGCGCATAAATCGCTTCCATTGTTTCATCGCCAAGTTGCAAGGCGGTCTTTGGCATAATTCCTTTTTTGAGCACCGCATCCATGATCATACTTAACGTATCTTCTGCTTGTTTTCCTGCAGCAAAATTAACATGTTGCAGAGCATCTTGCAGTTTTTCAATGTCCATTGAATCATAATTGATTGGGCCTGTGCTCATGGGAACCTCCTCTTCACATAAAACTTAAGGATATTTACTCCTATCTTGATTATATATTATTTATTTTAATTTAATCAAAATAAATAATGTGAATTGCAAGTAAATATCGAGTAAACTTCTGTAGAAATTCTGTTCTCGATGCAAGGAAATCGAAGGGAAACTAATTTTGGAATACATATTAGGGGGCTTCGGTTTCCTTGAAGCAAATAGAATTACAAGAAATTTACCGTTAGCTATTTGTAATTTACATCAAATAAATACAATTTCTATAAAACAAAAAAATTTTGCTTTTTAACAAAATTTTACTCATCTTATAAATCATTTCTTTAAGTAAATAGCATCTACTACATCCCTGAGTTGGTGAATTAAAGATTGCATGATGTCGTTTGCGGCTTTGTTGTTATCGATATCTGCTTGCAAATCATCTTGTTCTTGTTTTTTTCTATCATTCAAAATTTGGCGGTTAGAAGCAGCGTTTTGAATGTATTGTTGTTCTACTTGGTTTGCTTGAGCACGTCTATCGGCATCTGCATCAGATCGCGCTTGATATTTTTCGTCGCTACCTATGTAGGTGTAATTAAATCTCCAGAGTATTTCAGGAGGGTTTATCCCAGTGATATAAGGTGATCCGACTGAGTCCGACCCTATCTGTTGTTGGGAGTTCGGGACAGTTTCATATAACGTGTGTAAGGAAAGATCAAGGGATCTAGGTTGCAAAAAGGGAGGGCCTGTTAATGGAAGGCTAAGGTCGGAATTGTATAGGTCGACAAAGGCCTTCTGAGCAACTTCCATTTTTTGTTCATCTGTTGCATTTGGAGGATAGGGTAGTGTCACACTTAAGGATACGGGTGGAACTAATACTCGTACAGTTGGGAAAAGAGTTCCAGGAACTATCGGGAGATCTATCTGATGAGCACCATAATTGAAAGCTACTGTAAAGCTATCAGAATTCGGGGTAAATGTTAGTTTTGTCAGGTTCCCATTCCATGTATAGTCGGTGCCGTTTAGTATTCCTTCTCCACCTCCTAAGAGGAATGAGTTATTTGTCATGAGATTATACGTAAGAATGTCTTGAATGCTAATATTGTCATAGCCCAAAGTAAATTTTGATAAATCTTGAAGATTTACAACGGGCTGGTCTGACTGGTTTCCAATGTAAATGGGAATTCTTGAAATGAGTTTTGTATATTGGGCTGCATATTGGCTCAAGAAATTGATGTTTTGTGAAAGAACTTGGACGTTGTCGTTTATCGTTTTCATGAATTTAATGAGCAAATCGTAAATTTTGAATAGAATATCTCTATTTGCCATTTCTATCGGCGAAAGTTGAAATCTTTGTGACATGTCATATGTCATCTGAACGAGGCTAGAAAATTCTGTAATGGCTTGAGTATCGGTATTTGATGGATCTTGAGTAAGTCCAAATTGCGTTTTGAAAGTATTCCATATGGAGTTTTTATCGGTTTGAGACAAATATCCAAAATAGCCATCGAGAATTGTGCTGTATGGACTATTCGGGGGAATGGACATAATTTTACTCCCTTAGTTAATTAGCCTGTGAAAATAGCACCTACCATGCTTCTCAATCCATCGATCATTGACGTCATGAGGTTTGCTATGTCTTGGATACCATTTTGAGTCGTGCTTAAGTTGTTTTGTTGCGTTTGTGCCATATCTTGGACGACTTGTCTGTTTGAACGGATGTTTTCTATAAATTGCTGATCGCGTGCGTTAAATTCTCCTCTTCTTTTTGTATCAGAATCAGATGTCGAGTTAAATGGCCAATCGATGTGTGGCGTTCCTGCAGCCCCCGGCGTATTGACAGCAGCGGTTATTTCTCCTTGGATAGTTGGATTTTCCAAAGCAGTGCGGAAGGCTTCTTGAATGTTTTTTTCAGTTTCAGCATCGGTATTTCCTTTTACGTATGAGAAGGTAAGAGGTTGCATGTCGCTACCCTTGACGAGTATTTCACCACCAAGAGAACCCGGTCCTCCGGCATTAGGAAAATAGGTCATCTTAAATTCTACGTGGTGCGATCCTGGGGTAGAATTATTAAAAAAACTTCCGAATTGAAATGTATTTGTAAGAGTAACACCGCTACCGGTAGATGTCGATGTGGGAGGTGTTGAAACGAGGTAATGGCTAATATCTGCAATAGATATGTCGTTATACCCTATCGTGAAGGTATTCATCGGGATTGTCTGGATGTTAGAAAAATCAGCCCCTATAGACCAGGCTTGGGTTGCGTTTGGCGTATACGTTGGAACGCGGGTCATTTGTTTTGTATCTTCTTGTTGCCAGTTCCCTAAAACGACGAGGTTTTGAGCCTGTACGCTGATCGTCGACTGCAATGTCTTCAACATCTTCAACAGTAAATCGTAGCAATTGAAAGAAACATCGCGCTTGAGAATTTCTGCAGGAGAAAGGATTACAGTTGTCGTATCTTTTGTGTATATTCCCTGTATAAATGTCATGAAATTTGCTTGCGCCGTGGTGTCGGTAGGGCTTGGGTTCGAAGTAAGGTTATTATTTTGGAGAAACGTATCCCATAAAGATTGTTGTTCTTGCGGGGAAAGTGTTCCAAAAAACGACGTCATAAAAGTGGCATAAGGACCACTTGTTGGGAGCGTTGTCATAATTTAGCTCCTTTGTTTTTAAAAATTAACCACGAGATATTGCATCTGCCATCTTTATTAAAAGTTGTTGTAATGAACTCAATAAAGAACCTGCAGACTTATAAAATTCTTCGTATACAAACATCACAGATCTCAACTGTTCTCGAGAGGTATCGTCAAAAGATTGTGCTGAAGTTACAGCTGAGTTGAGATCGTTTTGGTAGTTACCTTGTTTTCCGTCGGCAACGTCTTTTACCCAGTCAGCAATTGTTGGAGCTATAGTTTGAATGTCGTTTTTCACAGTTTGCAAAGCTCCTAATAGTCCACCTGCGGGGTTTCCTCCAGCGCTGTTATTTGCTGCACTTACCTGGTTAATGATGTAGTCGATGTTTGCGACTATCCTGTCGCGAGCTCCGGTAAATGCTGTGTTCATGCCAGATACGTCTGAAAGAATAACTCCGGCTTGCGGGTCTGTTCCTGAGTTCTTTAGATTCGTAAGATACGATTGCAATGATCCGTCGTCGACAAATTTTTGCATCGTCAAGAGTTGCTGGTTGAACGTAGCTTTTTCATAAGAGTCGTAGTTTGCTTGTGATAAAGTTCCGGCGGTTGTTGCATCGAGGTTATTTAACTGTAAGAAAAAGGTCTGAGGATCTTTTTGGTTCATCAAATCTTGTAGAGCGTTGAGATAGCTCAAGGCTTGCTGGTTTACGTTAATTGCCTGGTTAAGAAGGTTTAATTGGTTAAAGAGAATCTGGTTCCCCGTTGATACATAGTCAACCATGAGGACTTGTTGTATAGAACTTGACTGGGTTGTAGCATCGTTGAGAATGTGGGCCTGGTCTGCTGAAGAGACTGCCTGATTTAAAATTGCATCTATACCGTAAATTCCACTCGTGGCAGGATCTCGTAAAGCTTGTAGAGCATCTCGTGCTTGAGTCAATTGAGAAAGACTTGGGTTTTGTCCTAAAGCATTGTCAATAGGATCCCATCCTGCAGCTCTCAAGGTTCTAATGAGTTTATCGAGCGATTGAGCCATGTACTGGTCCATCGTCGTATTAATTGTAAGGTTTGGAACGTTTGTCGGAGTAAATGTGCCGCCTTGGTTTGCTTGCTGTTGCACTCCATTTGCTATAAACTTTAATTGTGACCACGTACTTAAGTTATTTAAACTATTCGATAGGCTGATCAAATCTGCATCAGAAAGGGGCTGTGTCAGTTGTTGCTGATCTATGATGTTTTGCACACTTGCCATTTGTGTAAGGTAATACGTTTGAGCATCTGTCGAAATCTCAAAATCAAAGACTCGCGCTTGGGTACTTAGCGTCTGGCCACTCTCGACGACAAAGTTGACAACTGTCTGCGTTCCGCTTGATGTTGACATTTTTTTTCCTCCTTCTTGATAGTCTCTTAATATAATCAGAAGAAGAGTTCGAATGAGATAATGCCTTAGAGATTGGAATGAGGTTATCTAAAAGACTATATCTATATTTTCCCTCATCTCTTATTATATTATAAATTTTATTTTAAAACAATGTAGTCATTTGTTTAAGGTAGAAGAACATGCGTTTGGCAATTACAAGTTGGAGTTTATTTTATGCAAGGCCCTCAACGCGTTGATACAAATCTGGATATTATCAAGCATACCTCTGGATACTCTAAGAATGATCTTGAGTCACCGCGCAAAAAAAGAACATCTTCTATGCGAGAAAAAGGCGTTAGCCTAGAAACTGAAGAAACAAAAGAATCTACTCTTTTTTCTCGTTTAACTCATAGTTCGACTCTCAACTGGAAGAGAATTTCGACGAGTTTTCCTTCGTTCGATGCCCAAGTCACAACGCCTGAAGTATCCTGTACCTATTGCTCTTCAAAAAACAAGACATATCAAAGAATACAGAAGAAAAAGGTCAAAAGCCTTATTAATCAAGTAATTTTTAATCACAAACGAGAAGATGCCATTGAAGAACTGAAGAGGCTTTCTTTAGAAGACTCTAGTTCTTCCGAGAAAAAAAGGACTAAACGCTTACCGAGAACTCATAAACGTTCTCTTTCAGGGGGCGCCCTTTTAAGGAGATTCGGAAAGGAGGCATGCGAAAAAGATGAAATTGAGCGCCCTTCTGTTCAAAAGATGGAAGAAAAAAAAACTGCTTATT
>JBDHQC010000029.1:0-14905 GCA_039806815.1 Parachlamydiales bacterium | reverse complement strand
TTTAATCTCAGATTTTTTTATGTTTAGTTATCCGCAACTTGCATTATATAGAATGAATCATATACAATCTTTTCTTTAGTATGTATCTCGTTCATCCAAATATAGGATTCTTTTCTATCGTAGAACATTTTTCCTACTGTATAATCTGCTAATTCAGTTTCGTTGAATTGCAGTTCAGATTCATTTTTCACAGGCCTACACCCTATCAAAAGACAAATCAAAGTTGCTAAAAATACAAATTTTATAAGATCAATCTTTAACTCATTTCGACGCAAATCGTTTTCAATTAAACTCTTCTTCATAATTTCCTTTTTTGCAACTTTCAGTCAAAAACAGCATTGTAAGGAAAAGTTGCAAAATTTCTATTGTATTGCTTTTTTTTCATCATGCACTGTGTTGACTTCAATAATTTTGTACCGTTCTATTCATATTGTGGATTTTGCGCTTGGCTGTTAGATTTTTCTACTTCAGAAAGAAGAAAAGCAAGCTGCTGTCTTGCTCTTGACTCATGATTTATTTTCAAAAGATATGCAGAAATTCCCCAAGAAATTGCAAATGCTACAGACCCAAATAATAGTTCGTGCCATTTGGAAAAAACTAGATAATTTTCTGCGAGACTAATGATATATACTAAGAGAAAAAAGGTTAGATTTATTGTTAGCAATATAGTTCCTTTTTTCCGATAAACACAGTGAAAATAAAACCAAAAGAATAAAATTGCTAAACCTACCATTGTAAGAGTATTAATTAATCCGGAAGAACTTAGATTTGGCTCCTTATAGATCGCAATAACAAACATTAACAACATAAAAGCAAAACTTAAGCCATAGCTTAAAAGGAATTGAATTAACCAAATCATTCGTATTCTTCGTTCTCTTTTCTCAAATGACTTCCTTGGCTTTTTTCTAATCTCATCTTCTCGTTCTTTTCCCATTACCGAAAGAAGTCTGTGATATTTTGGTATCTGCCTCAATAACCTTCCTAATACACTTTTTAGTTCATCAACATTTTGACAGGCATTTATAGAACCTAATGCTGTTTGCAAGTCACTAACATATTCAGGCAATATAGATGACTTCTCTTTGATTTTTCTTCGGGCCAGAGCAATCAACTTGTATAAACCGAAGCAAGCGATTAAGAAAAGCAGTAAGGAAAACACTGTAGATAAGCCCATATTTTTATCTCCAAGACAATTTTCAAGAAAGTTTTAATCTAAGATTTGTAAAAAATCAATTTTTATTTTTTGATTTTTGAAATATTTTCCAAAAGCGACGTTTTCTAAAACCAAAAACTTAGCCATATGTTGAAACTTTTTCATCTCGATCCATCTTTCAAATATTTATATGACTATGAATGAAACTCGAACCTATTTTATTCATTTTTGGCTTGAAGACTAATTTTGAAAGGCTATGATATCTGACCATTTTCGCATCTATCGTAAATTAGTCTTGACCAATTTACGATATTACGTAAAATGGTCAATAAGAAAGGGGTTGCTATATGTGTGAATTAAAAAGGACATACGAAGCAGTTATCGAAGAGCATCTTTCAGAAAACCGCCAAATGCTTTTCTTGGTTGGTCCAAGACAGGTAGGGAAAACCACTACAAGCTTAGAAGTGTCAGAACCTTATAAGTACCATTTCTATTTTAACTGGGATATTCAGATTGACCGACTAAAAATTGTAGAAGGTCCTGATGCTATAGCCAAAGAAATGAATTTGGACACCCTAAGAAAGTCTATCCCGGTTGTGGTTTTTGATGAATTACACAAATATGCAAAGTGGAAAATATTTTTAAAAGGATTTTTTGATAAATATTCTAAACATGTACACATTATTGTTACAGGAAGTGCTCGCTTAGATGTATATAAGGCAGGTGGCGATAGTCTTATGGGGAGATATTTCTCCTATAGACTACACCCCCTTTCCGTTGCAGAACTTGTTGATCCAACTTTAAAAAAATCAGAAATCTCGCCACCAAAAAAAATCGACAACAAACAATTTTCCAATCTACTTGAGTTTGGTGGTTTTCCAGAACCTTTTCTCAAAGGAACTAGACAATTTTATAACCGATGGAGAAGAACTCGTAATCAACAATTATTCGAAGAAGATTTGAGAGATTTAACCAAAATCCAGGAACTTGGTCAAATTCAGGTCTTTGCAGAAGTATTACGACAACAAGTAGGGCAGCTAACAAGTTATACAGAGCTTTCTAAAAAGGTAAACGTCTCAATAGATACGATTCGCCGATGGCTTGAGATTCTCAAATCGTTTTATTATTGCTTTTCAGTTCAACCATGGTCAAAAAATGTTACACGTTCACTTCTAAAAGAGCCCAAGATCTACTTATGGGATTGGTCATGCACCACGAATTCCGGAGCACGTGCTGAAAATTTTATAGCTTCACACCTACTTAAAGCAGTCCATTTTTGGACTGATAGAGGTTTAGGAGAATATGAACTTTTCTACCTTCGCGACAAAGAAAAGCGGGAAGTTGATTTTCTTGTAGTCAAGAATGGAACACCGTGGATTTGCGTCGAAGTTAAAAACTCAAGCAATGGCAGTCCTTCAAAATCACTCTACTATTTTCAGGAAATGCTAAAAGTTGATTATGCTGTTCAGGTAGCCTTAGAAATGGATTACGTCGATCACAATTGTTTTGAATCTTCAAGACCATTAATAGTACCTGTAAAAACATTTTTGTCTCAGCTTGTTTAGTGAGAAATCATGAAGATGATGCTAAAATTTCTTGTATATATTTAGGTCTTGATCTTGCTTCAAGGTTGATTTTCCTAAGGCGCATACAGCATATCGAAAAAAATAGAACAATAGCTATTTCAATCATCAATTCAATCAATGGTATATTATCGATATTTCTACTGCCAATAAGGCGAGCTATATTTAGATATGACATGAAAATTATGAAAGAAAGGAATTTTGTCCCCTTCTTCTCATACGCACAATGAAAGACTATCCATTGTTTAAAGCAAAAAATAGTTGACATACCAATAGTAAGAGATACGACATCATCTAGGTCTTTTTTAGAGTCAATAGCCTCTACGAATGCGCTTCCTATTAAAAAAAACCAATTTATAAATGATGTAAATGCAAATGCCATTAGCCATATTCCTCTAATTCTATTTTCCCTATATTCAAAAGGTACTGTATCAGAAGGAAAAGCATTGAATAGATCAAGTCCAAGCTGTAAATCATTTGCATATCTAATTTTGCCAGATGATTTTCTTCTTCGTTCCTTGATAAATTTTTTTAACATGAAAACGATGAATACTAGACTAAGAACAAAAAGAATAATTTTAAAAATCATTAGAGGTCTCATCGTAAAAAATTTCAAAAATGTTTTACCCGGAGATGCCTTAAAAATCAAATTTTTTATTTTTGGGACAACTTTTACCTCTTGAAAAGTCACAAATGAATAAATCATAAATCAGGACAAGAGGTTCTTTAAGAAGTCTTTTCAATCATTTGAATTTTTTGCAGCTTCTTTAGAAACGACTTCGAGAAAAGATTTCGAGCAAAATAGATGAGCTAGCTTACTTCTGCCAAGTTTATATTTTTCTCTAACTATCTCTGAACTACCTCCGTGCCTACAGACATAGCATGGTAAACCAGAAAAGTAAGGAGGGTTTATATTTCTTTCTTCACTAAGATCCCACCAAACTTGTTCTATCCATTCCCATTCTTCTTCTAATGAATCAAAAAGAGGATTTTTCTCTGGTTTTTTTACGACATAAGGTATCTTTGTATTCGGATCAAAGTAATCTTGCCGCCAACGAAATCGAGGACCTGTATAAGGCAAAAAAGAGAATTCAATGTAATACTTTTGAAGGTATTTGCCGACTTGGATCCGACGACAAAAATAGTCAGAATTTGCCTCACCATAGCCAAGTACTATGCCAATGATATAAGGATCTCGTCTTAATAGGTCAAAAATTTTTATCTTTGGGTCATGTAATTTTTCATAGAATTCAGATTCATCTTTAAAGCTTGTCTGAATAAAGTTTTGCAAAGTCTGATTTTCTGAAATTAGTTTCTTTAATGCTGGCTTATGTATGAGCTCAGCAGTACAATAATGACCTTCTTGATTAAAGACTTTGAAGACATATTTCTTTGATTGACTGAACGCCTTTTTTAACGACTGTAAAAAACTTGGAAGTATAGAAGGATGTAAATAGATAAACTCACTATTAAATTCCTCTATAGAAACTGGTTTTACTCCTACTAAAGTAAAACCAAACTCTCTAGAAAATTCATCCGCAAATGCCATTTCGAGTTCCAGATTAACGACGTCACAAAATGCGGAATTAAATACTAACATCAATAAAGCAAATAATCTTTTCAAGAAATTCCTACATAAGATTGATATGTTTATCTGCAAGGACATTCATTCTTTTCATGTTTTTTCAAATCTTCGTGTGAAGGAAACATTTCTGTGCATTCATCACAAGTGTGTTCTGGTTTTCTAAAAAAATGACGCCCTTTTACGATCGAATATAAATCTTTTTCAAAGACATAAATGCCATTTTTGTCAGAGCGCAATAATTTAACTCTTACGGAACTGTTGCCTGACTTGATTCGAATGCACCCTTTTTTTACCATAACAGATCGTTCATCAAGATAAATTTTTTTGAGTTGTGGAGTTGCTGCATGACCATAGGAACAAACAACAAAAAATGCAAACAGCGACAGCATTGTTAAATATCTTTGAGTTTTCATAATATGTCCTTTTTTCTTGTACAATTTGAAATTACAGAAAAAATTAATATCATGAATGTCATACTCACTCAAGATTTTTTTGCATTTGCGGATATATTCATCTGCAAGGTGTTGATGTGTCTAGGAATGACTTTGAGAACTTGGAGGAATGAACATAACCTGCAATAGCATATAGTTCGTAATAAAATTTATAAAATTGCATAACAGGTTAAAACCTAACTGTCCCATTAAAGATTAACTTTCTCTTAAAAATTTAGGTTCGGATTTTTGAAAAATTCTTGGAGTTGTGGTTTGTACTTTTCAGACAATATTTGATAGTTTTCACAAGTTTGCCGCTCTTGTAAAGTTAAAGAACTTGGGTCTTTTGGCAATAAAATATGCAATAGTTCCAAGTGAGAGGATAACCATTCTTTTACGCCTTCTACCCATTGGATATTTGGATTTTTGAAAAGATACTCCTCAAGTAATACACCATAAGCTGAGAGTAGAGCTTTTTTTTCATAGGGAGGATGATCTGCGAATATAATGTTCAAGATTATATTCGGATACGTTTCAATTACATCTGGAATGCAATCGAGTAACATGCGAAAAATTTGAGGACTATCCTGGTTAATTGCTTGCACGAGAAGAGAATTGAAAAAATAAGCTTTTCCAAGAATGTGCATGCTCTCAACGTTATTTCGCGTATGGTACAACAAAAACTTTAGGTACGTGATATTTTGACTTTTGATCGCTTCTACAAATTTGACTTTCGGAAGGTCTTGATCTTTTATATACAAAGATGCGGCTTGCAATTGCTCAAAGCCATCTTCCTTTTTTTCTACTTCGGGAAATATCTCCTTAAACACTCGATTAACTTCCCTTGTACATTCTATTATAGCTTTTTGTGATATCGTTTCATTCGTATGCGAAATGAGCTCTTGTAGTTCGAGTCTTTTTGCTATCTCGTTCCACATCCCTTTTACAGAAACAACAGCATTAAATATCTTCGATACTTGCGAAAAATTCGCAATATCTTTTGCATTTCCAGTCAAAAATGTTCCCATATAATAGAGAATTTCAAACGGAACAGAGGATATTGAAGTAGACATATTGATTTCCTTTATATTGCATAGTAGTCTACTAGTTTTCTTATAATTTGCAATGCGTCTTTTTTATAAAATTTTTTTATAATTTTAATTATATTCAAACTAAGACACTTGATTTTTATATTACTAAATCTTCAGTCGCCTTTCATTCCCAAAAATTTTCTTTTAAAAAAATTTGTTGCTTCTTTATATTGAAAAAACCTGCGACCAATTCTCACCTTTGGAGTGGCTTTGGTTTGACTAAAGAAATACAGTCGACAAGACTAAAATAATTTTTTAAATCCTAAACCCCTGTATCGGTTATGAAAAGACATGTACTTCTCTTTATCGCTCTGGCTTTAGTCTCAACTACTTGTAGCCTAAATGCCTCTCTTTGCCATACCTATGTATTCCAAGTAGAGCAAACTTCTTCTCAAGACCTCTGTAAGCCCCATTCTGCATCTTGCAATGCAAAATTTGCAACATCAATAAACGTCAAAAAAAATCCGAGCGCTTTCAAGATGGCTCGTAGACACGTCCTTAATATTCTCAAAAGAATCAAAAACAAAATTACACACAATTTCTAAAAACTTTTTAGATTCTGCAGTCTTAAGAGCTTCTCTTACTGCAGAATTCTAAACATTGTATTAATAAAAATTTTACATACCCTTGCTATCTCCTATACCAAGACAAAAATTGGTATTTTAAAAAAAATAGTGACTGTGGTACACTTTTTTAACTTATGTGACGTACGTGATCTCAAAAGGCATAAATTTAAAAAGTGAACAGTCACTTTAGTAAGGTGTATTGTATGAAAAAAATAGCGATGCTTTTGATAAGTGCAAGTTTATTTTGCTCAAACCTTTTTTCTCAATCTCATGGATCACTTTTGTTAGTCAACATGGACGATGAAAAGATAGTTCCAGGGCAATTTCGAACATGTCAAGATGCCTTCATCAAAAAAGAAAAAAAGATGCCGTCACGTAATGGCCTCGACGATTTGAATGCATCAGGAAGCGCTCAATTTTCTGAAAAAGCCCTCAATGAAATTCACAAAAGCGTTGGGGAACCCGATAATTTCTATATCGTCGACCTCAGACAAGAATCTCATGGCTTTATCAATGGAATGGCCGTGGGTTGGTTTTTCGAAAAAAACTGGGGAAATCTTGGTAAAAACAACTCTGAGATAAAAAAAGATGAACTTGTAAATCTATCGGAACTGGCAAAAAAGAAATTCGCCCTCATGCATTGGGTTTTAAAGAAAGAAGACGATGGCACAATTGGAGATACGATCTGTAAACCTGTTGTCGTCAGAACAACTTCCGACGAAGAAAAACTCGTCAAAGGACAAGGCTTAAACTACGTGCGATTTTTCGTCGCGGACCATAGACGGGCAGAACCCGAAACCGTCAACGCATTTGTAGCCTTTGTTCGCGAAACGGAAAAGAAAAAACCCTGGCTACACTTTCACTGCAAAGCAGGAAAAGGAAGAACAACTCAATTCTTGATCATGTACGATATGATGAAAAATGCAAAAACTGTCTCTCAAGAAGATATTGTTGCCCGACAACGACTCATCGGCGGAAATGACATCAACAAGCGAGACGAAAAAAATCAATGGCGTCAAGAATGCTACATCGAACGAAGTGGCTTTCTCGATCGATTTTATGAATACTGTCGACAAAATAAGGACGGATTTAAAGAATCTTGGACCCAATACTGCGCTCGAACGAATACCGAAAAATAATCACTGGAGATCCTTATGCGTTTCCTCATTTCTATCATATTCACCTCCCTTTTTACCCTTTCAAACTTGTCACTCATCGCATCAGATGAAGCTCTTTTAGTCGTGAATGCTGAAAATAATGGTAAACTTCCATGGAGTTTTCGCACATGCCGGACTCCATTTAAGAAAAAAAGTGACATCAGCCGTTTAGGATTAAATGAACTCAATGCCTCAGGAAGTGCTCAATTTTCTTATGATTCGCTCCAAAGGCTCTACAAAGAACTCAATGAACCATCTCCTCTTTATATTATTGATCTTCGGCAAGAATCTCATGGCTTTATCAATGGCATGGCAGTAGGCTGGTTTCATCAAAAAAACTGGGGAAACATTACAAAACCTTCCGAACAAATTCAACTTGAAGAAATTAATAGCTTTCAAAACATACTCGCGAATAAAGTCGCTAATCTTCACTGGTCACAAAAAACGGACGAGGTCGGCACCATTTATGAAGCGATCTATCGCAGAATTCCCGTCGTATCCGTTTCTACAGAAGAAGATCTCGTACAATCACAACAAATGAAGTACAAGCGCTTTTTTGTTACTGACTTTTCTCGCCCATCTCCTCAAACTGTCGATGATTTTGTTTCTTTCATCAAAAATACAGAACCTGAAAATCCCTGGTATCATTTCCATTGTAAAGCAGGTCGTGGAAGAACCACAACATTTTTAATCCTTCTTGACATGATGAAAAATGCAAAAAAGGCATCAAAAAAGGATATTATCACCCGCCATTACCTCATCGGTGGAACTAATATGGAAAGACAAGATGGAATATTTCCCTGGCGTATTGAATGCAACGAAGCACGCAGAAACTTCTTATTCCGTTTTTATGAATATTGCTCACAAAACAAAGACAACTTTCAAGAATCGTGGTCGCAGTATTGCCTGCGTACAAATACAGAACCTTGAGATCTTTTTTAATCGAAAGAAACTATTGCAATCAAAATCAAAATTTGTCATTCATGCAGATAGACAAAACCTTAATGCGAAGTTTCCCCATGTTTAAAATTTCAAAAGACCTTCTCCTCGTTTTGATCGTCATCGCAGCAATAACGCTTTTGTTGTTGCGTCACTATCAGACATCAACCCCAACAAAAAAACAAGTACCTGTAACGAATACTGAAACACCAAAAGCTCCTGTTACTCCAGCTCCCGTCACACCTGTACCTATTACCCCTTCAGACAATAAACAAGTTGCAATGTCATCCGAGAAGCTCATTTTACCAGATTCTGAATGGAGAAATAGACTTACTGCAGAACAGTATGAAATTTTACGAAATAAAAAAAATGAAGAGCCAGGTTCCGGTCTTCATGTCAATAATAAGCAAAAAGGAACATACCTTTGCGCAGGATGTGCTGTACCTCTTTTTCGCTCAGAAACGAAGTTCGATACGACTACAGGTTGGCCCTGCTTTTTTGCTCCAATATCTGACGATAAACTCATGTTCGTAGAAGACGACTCGTGGTTTATTACTCGCATGGAAGTCTATTGCGAGAAATGCCAAGGATATCTCGGCCATGTTTTCAACGATGGACCACCCCCTACCGGAAAAAGATACTGCATAAACTCTACTGCTTTATTCTTTATTTCTGATAATTAAAATTTTAATTAGTTTATTTTCGTATTAATCTATTTATTTATAACTAAAATATTGGTAAAATGTTTTAGTTTAATTTTAAATAGGATTAATTATGAAACTTAATATATCTATAATTCTAATTCTTAATTTTC
Source organism: Parachlamydiales bacterium (assembly GCA_039806815.1). Taxonomy (GTDB): domain Bacteria; phylum Chlamydiota; class Chlamydiia; order Chlamydiales; family FEN-1388; genus JBDHQC01. Next base: position 5,586 of record JBDHQC010000029.1, on the reverse strand, counting down.
TTATATCTTCTTGTGCGACTTTAATAAATGGAAAAACTCAAAGTATAGATATAAAAACACACCAGGAAGACGTTCTCGTCTCAATCGATGGGAAACTGCCCATTGAAACGCCTAAAAAAATCGAACTCATAAGAAAGGAAGACCATGTCCTCGTCTTTAAAAAACAAGGACATCTCGATCAGATAGTTCAGGTGAAAAAACAGGCAAATCCAGCCGTTTTTGCAGCAGCTGCCCTTCCCGGTGGATCCCTATCAGTGCTCATCGATTTGAAAAATGGGGCACATTATACACTGGATCCCGATAAGATCGTCGTTACGTTCAAAGAAACAAAAAGCACAAAAATTGCGAAATACTTTTTGAATATTTTAAAAAGGATGAACGATCGGATCTTCGAGAAAGGTTTTTTACTCGTTATTCATAACCCAATAATTCGATATCGAAAATAAGAGTTGCATTCGGAGGAATGACGTCAGCCGCTCCCCTTACTCCATAGGCAAGAGCAGGAGGAATAACGACACGACGCTTTTCGCCTACTTTCATGTCTAATACTACTTCATCCCAGCCTTTGATCACTCTTCCAACTCCAAGCGTGAAGGAAAATTTTTGACCGCGATCTACGCTACTGTCGAACTTCTTGCCCAAGACACCACCTTCTTGATGCAACCACCCAGTATAATGAACAGATACTTTCTGACCAGGGACAGGTTTTTCTGCCTCTTGTGCTGCTTGTTGCAAGATCTGATATTGTAAACCCGATGCAGTCGTTTGAAGATCATCTTCACTCAGTTGCACCTGAGGTTTCTTTGACTCTGATTCTTTTGATATCACAATTCCACCTATCAATAATAAAACGCATGAAAATGCTAAAAAAATAAATGATTTTTGCATAGGAATACCCAAAAATACATCTTAACTGTAAAAATCATAGCAAATTGATAGATTAATTCAAAAACATATTAATAAGAAGAAATGAAAAAAGAAGAGAGAACAAAAGCTTTGCTATAGTAAATCCTGCAAAGCTTTTGTTCAGAGCAAAATTACATGTTGCCTTTGCTTTTTTGCATATTCTTGTCGGTTTTCTTTCCATCCATTTTACCATCTTTGCCATCTGCCCCTTTGTGGCAGCAAGAAAATGCACCAACAAGACAAGAAAGCATCAAAATCTTCATAAGAAGGCTTTTCATAATCTAACCCTTTCGAAATTGATTTATAATCCACATGCATCGAGCACACGGCGTGCTCTGTATGCTTGGTGTTATTCTTACAGATACCTAAAAAGAACAAATTTGCGCAATTTGTTTTTGAATTTTTGCGTAAAATGAATTCTCCTGGTATTGTACAAAACTATAAAGGGACTTCTTTATGAAACAAACACTACTTCTTATAGCGTGCTTTCTTATGCCACATATTTTTGGAACTGTACCAAAAAGCGAAACAATTAACGTAGTAATTTTCGATTTTGGCAACTGCATTGCCACAACGGACCGAGTACCGATACTATCGTTTTTACAGAAAAACTTAAATCTCTCATCCGAAGAAGAGACCTTGAATGTGCTTGTTCAATTGCGCCGATCCCGGGAAAAAAATATATCGGATGAAAAATTTTGGGCAGGATATGAAAAAGATAACAATCTTGCACTCCCTAAAGATTGGAATGAACAGCTTGAAAGGATCTATCTTTCGTGTATTTTAGTAAATCAAGAGATGATAGACATCGTTTTAGGGCTTAAACGAAATGGATATAAAGTAGCAATGCTTTCAAATACTACACCCTTCCAGGCAAACCTCATAAGAAAACTTGGCACGTATTCGTACTTCGATCCAGTTGCTTTATCGTATGAAATTGGAGCTGAAAAACCAGATCCAAAAGCCTACTTTGCAGTTGTTAAAATGCTTCATTTGTTACCAAATCAATGCATCTTCATTGATGATAAGATTGAAAATGTCGAAGCTGCAAGAATCTTGGGATTTGATGCAATACTCTTTGAGTCGCCAATACAGCTTAAAAATGAATTTCAAAAACAGGGCATACTATATCAATGACGCGACTAGTTACGGTTATTTTCTTTTTTGTCGCTTGTACTTCCTTCACATTAGATCCAGAAAAAGGTGTTGAATACGAATACATAAAGACAAGAGCTCCTCAATCGATTCATGTTCTCAAGGTAGATCCTAAAAAAGTCCGCATAGTTCTTGCAAGAGCTCTAGATACAGGACTTGGAAGAGAGTCCGTACAAGAGATCGCAAGTCGCCATAATGCTCTTTGCGCAATTAACGGAGGATTTTTTGAGATAGGAACAAAATACGATGGCATCTGTCGTGGAATGTGTAAAATTAAAGAGGACATCATCTCTTTTCCTTACAAAATGCGTGGCACTATTGGTTGGAAAGAGGATAATCGCCCAATATTTGATCTATTATTCTGTACCTGTGAAGTAAAAATCGACAATACAGTGTATCAGATCGATGGAGTCAATCGACCAAGAGCAACCGACAAGGAAGTTATTCTTTTTACGAGTGCTTTTTCAAAAACAACCCTTTCTCCTTTTGACTCGATTGAATTCGAAATTTTCGACGACAAGGTACAAAATATTTATCCAAAGGGAAGCTCAAAAATAAAAGAAAATAGCTATGTCCTTTCCATGGATAAAAGCAGATTTTCAGCAAACTTCAACACCATAAAATGTGGTCAAAATGCAGAAGTTTCGTTTTCCTTCAATCCCAAAAAAACTGATAAAACACTTTGGGCAAATCAAGACTATATCATCGGTGGCGCCTGTCTTCTCATTCAAGACAACGAAGTGATCCAAGATTTTCAAACAGAAGACGTTCGATCTTTTTTTAAAACAGGAAGATATGCAAGAACGTGTATTGGTTTATTACCCGATGGACGATGGATTTTTGTCGTCGTAGATGGAAGACAGCCTTTGAAAAGCACAGGACTTACGATTTTGGAATTATCTTCTCTCATGAAGTCTTTTGGCTGCGTACATGCACTCAACCTCGATGGTGGAGGCTCTTCGACCATGGTCATCGATAATGAAATCGTAAATAGTCCTTGCGGTGATGAAGATGAGGACAATGGTCAAAAAAAATCTCGTCGGGTTTCTGATGCTATTCTAATTTTCCAAAAGAATTAAAAGCTGTCATTGCTATAAATTATTTTTTTTATTAATACAAAAAAAAAGAAGTAGTTTATGGAGGAATTTATGAACAATGGACCTTTAGAAAAGATGTATATGGACGTTGTGCGCAAAAATCGCGGCATGTTCATGTTTGAAGCAATAATTTTTATACTCTTGGGAATCTTTGCACTTGCTTCCCCTGTTGCATTTTCACTTGGCTTAGAACTTCTTCTTGGCTGGGTGTTTATTGTTGCAGGTATTGTGCAAGGGATTCGAAGCTTTCAAACGTATAAATCGCCAAACGTCTTTTTATCGATCCTTGGAGCTATTTTATACTTAGGCGTTGGTGTCATTATGGTCAAATATCCTATTTCAGGCCTTTTGACTTTGGGTTTGTTAGTTGCCATTTTGTTCTTCTTAGATGGTGCATTTAAAATTTCATTTTCTCTTCAATTGAGACCTGCTGCAAGATGGGGATGGATATTTTTTTCAGGCATTCTATCCCTTATCCTCGCCGTGCTTATCTTGTGTTCATTTCCAACAAGTGCAACATGGATTTTGGGAATACTCGTTGGTGTAAATCTTCTGTTCACAGGTATATCTCAACTGTTCATCACAATGGCAGCAGACTAATTTCCTTTTGGAAGACAAAGGCAAATGTTTACTCACATTTGCCTTTTTTATTCGTATCCAATTATACAAGAAAACCGAATTGGACGTTTTGCAATGTTATCCGAAAATTTCATTTGAAGAAATTCTGTAAGCTTTTTAAAAACCTCATCTCTTTTTTCATCTGTCACAAAATCCCACACACTCAACGATTGGATATAATGATGTGTTTCATCAAAGGTATATTCTTCTACAAGATCCCAAGAATATTCCACACAGGATGGAAAACAATTACTCATGAGTGTCGTTTTCGGATCAAAGTTTAACTTTGTATTTTCTATCGATATGCCCATGACATTTTCTATGATCTTTTGTAAGTCGGATCGAAAAGTTCCCATTTCGATTTTATTCACAGCACAAAAAAATCCATCTTTGCGAAGGACTCGCTTAATTTCTTTTAATGCTTCAGGCGTACAAAACCAATGAAGGCAAGCAAAAGCTGTGACAAGGTCAAAAGATTCATCCTCATAGGGCATATGTGTTACATCTGATACGGCATAAGAAATCGTAGGCGTAGATATTTTTTTGGCAACATGGATCATCCATTCATCGACATCACAGGCAAAAACATGGGAAAATATTTTTGAAAGCATGCGGGTCGCAATCCCAGTTCCACAACCAATGTCTAAAATGTATTCTGCAGTAGGACAAAGATTTTTTAAAAATGAGAAGAGATAGGAAGGATATTCTTTTCTTCCTTTTTGATATTCTTCTGCAAATTTTCCAAAACTCGTCCCACTTGGGATTTTTTTCTTCGTCATAGAACGCGTCATTTGATATACTTAACCCTTTTTAGGAAGTTTCATGAAAAATATTTTAGTCTATTACGACGAGGGCGTATCGCTTCGATCGTGTCAAAACTTATGCCGCCTCTTTTTTGAAATTTTACCAAAAGAACACTATCGCATCGCAAAAATCACAAGTCAAGAGCTTACGTCAAAACCTTGGCAAGAAAATACTGCACTTTTAGCTTTCCCCGGAGGACGAGACATTCCCTACCACAACATGCTTTCCGGAATTGGAACATCTAGTATTAAAAACTTTGTAGAACAAGGTGGAGCATATCTCGGAATTTGTGCAGGTGCGTACTTTGGTTCAAAGTCGTTTATTTTTGAAAAAGGCATGCCAATTGAGGTAATTGCCGAACGGGATCTCGGATTTTTTCCTGGTGTTGCTCGTGGTTCTGCTTTAGGGATCGGAAAGTTTTGTTATCTTACTGAAAAAGGCGCAGAAAGTTGTAGAGTGCTATGGGCAGAAGATGGAAAAGATCCTATCACATTTTATTCGTATTTCAATGGAGGATGTTATTTTGAACATCCAGAACGATATCCTGAAATTACGGTTCTTGCACACTACAAAGACATTTCTAAAGCAGCAATTGTCTACAATCAGATCGGAAAAGGAAGAGCTCTTTTATCCGGCGTTCATTTTGAATACTCTCCCCAAAACCTTAATAAAGATCCAAGAACACAAGCTCTATCCGAGCTTGTGTTCAAGACAGATGCTGAAAGACTCTGCGTAGTAAAACGAGTTTTGGAGTTACTGCAGCTCTAAAACTTCTTCCTTGGCAACTTTTACATCGCGTTTCAAAAAGATGTATAGACAAGAGGCTGCAAGAAACATAGCGCCTCCTCCTGCAACAATTGGCATCTTCACATAAAAACCTAATAAGACGCCGGTTTAACGTAAGCCCCATTCAGGATATATTTTGAAGGTATTTAGTTGAAAAAAGAGCCTTATTTCGTTTAGAACTTTTGTGAACGCAAAAACTACTAACGAAAAAGGCTCAAAA
>JBDHQC010000028.1:0-15053 GCA_039806815.1 Parachlamydiales bacterium | reverse complement strand
TTTTACAGAGTTTGTCAAAAAAAATAACATATCTTCTCCCTCTCTTACTAAAGCGGAAAAAAAATTGGCAGATAAAATGACAGAGTATTTTCCTAAGAGAACATACATTAAAAAAGATGGTACGATTGACTTTTCACGTATTCCACTTTCCGCTCTCATGGATCCAAAATCAAAACCCTTTTTTGAAACAAAGGAATATAAAGAATATCAAAAAGAAGTAATAAATTTACTTATTCAACAATTAGATTTAACAAAGAATTCTCCTGATCAAATAATTACAACATCCTTATTGATTTATTTATTACTAGGAAAAATTGTTGATCTTTCCCTTGGGGAGAAAACTCAAGTAAAAGATGCGTTCTTTTCTTTATCTAAAGAAGATCGTGCGCATATTGTCGATATGGAAATAGTCCGAAATAATTTCATGACTGCGATGGAATATTCAAGCGGTGTTCAGTGTAAAAGTGGAACAGACCGCACAGGTCTTGGCATTGCTCTTGCACTTGCTCAAAATGAATTTGCTCAGACTCATGGTTTTCCTTATATGAGAGGAGATCGTAAAGTAGATGAAGAGTTTAGTGAAGTTTACAAAAAGTACCTCAATGAATTTGGTTTTGCCATGACTTCTGAAACAAAAGGGGTCGTTGGGCTTAAAATTGAAACGAACCCCGTTCCTCTTGCTCTATTACCTAAAACTGATGTCGTTGGGGAAACAGAAAAAAAATATAGCGGAAAATTGCGAGAAAAAAGGCAAATAGCAGGACAATCGGTACAAACGGAAAAAAAGGAAAAATACCAATACAATAGTAAGTTAGTTATGGGAAATGTGAATGGTATTTTAGGAAACGGTGCTATTGATGAAAAGTTGCAATTACAAATGCCTATTTCAGAGTTGGGACTTGATGATAGTAAAGTTTTTATGATAAGGCGTAAAATTGCTGAAATGGAGACGAATGAAGCGCTTAACGACACTCAAAAAGTGGAAATATATATTTTAAAGAAAGTTCTAAGCATTTACACAGAAATTGAAAAAGCAAAAACTGCGGAAAAATTATCATTAACAGATGATCAAAAAGTACAACAAATTGAAAAATCAATAAAAAAGTTAACACAAAAAAAGTAGGAGAAAACATATGTATAATGCAGTTTGGATCGCAAGTATATTTGGTCCTGTTTTGGCTCTGATTGGTTTATGGGTTCTCGTAAAGACGCAAGAAGCAGAAGCTGTTTGGGACTATACCAAAAAAACACCTGCGATGCTGTACTTTTGGACGGTTCTAAATCTGATTTTTGGATCGTTCATATTAAATTGCTTTCACTCTTGGGTAAGACATCCCGTCGTTTTAGTCACGATTTTAGGATGGTTCATGATCTTACGAGGTCTTTGTGGGTTATTCTGTTCTAAGATGATTGTACAAAGAACAATGACTACGACACACTATCGAATTATGGGGATCATTGCCTTGGTTTATGGCTTACTCCTTTCTTGGATCTCCTATACCTATTAATGAAAATTTGGTATACTCATGCCAGAAACGGATTCTGGCATGACAAAACTTTCAAAATTTACAAAGATACTACAGCAACATCACTTGAGTGTTTCAAAAGCACTCATCGAAGAAATACTCTCTCCAATTAAGACAATCCCTTTTGAAACTACTCTTTTTGACCTGCTTTGTGAAAAAGAAAATCAGAATATATTGCAAAGTGTCAAAGAGCTGCCTATTACTTTTATAAAAAATTCGCAAAAACAAAAAAAAATACTCCTTTCTGAAATTCTCAAACAAATAATAAAACCAAAGCGCTATTGCCAAATCGATGACTGTACTTTTGAGCAAACGTACTATAAGGGAGTCGAAATCGGCACTTTCGAAAAAGAAAAAGCATGGCCCAGTCTTTCCGATGATGTCCAAGATCTGGAAAGTAGAGAACATGTTTCCAATTTAGGGGTAGTTTCCTTCCAAAATGACATTGTCGTCATTCGTTCCGGTAAATCCGATACTCCTGAGAGACTGTGCGAGCTTATGAATTTTATTTCTCGCATACAAACATCGCGAAAGTCTTCCCACGTCATTTTTTCGTTCAAAGATTTGAGCCTACTTAAACGGTTTACTACATTAAAAAGTTCAGATAATGAAAGAAAGAGTATCTTATGTCTTGCAAAGGCAATCGATGCTTGGCCAAAAAAAGAACCACTAATCTTTTTAAACCTACTTTTTTCAGGAACCGCAAAGGGTTTATTAGGATTTGATTTGGGAAGAAGTGCTTCTCGGTTTTTAAGTTTTCTTGGAAATCAAAAATTACTCAGCTTATGGTTTCAAAAAAATCCCAATTTTTTAAACGATGCATTGAAGGAATGGTTTTGCAAGATTGAAAATGCTAAAATCATGGACTTTTTTTCGACTCGATCTTTTTTCGATTCTCATGAATATAAAGCGATAATGCATGAACAAAAAAGAATTCTGAGTACAATAAAAAGTGCTGATGCCATTGCATTTCAAAGCGTTTTATTTTCGCATGAAACGATGCACGTTGCAGATGTATTTTTATATTATCTCGTCATATTTAAATCTTTGGGGCTTTCTTTTAGTGTTCAGTGTAAAAGTGGACTTGATCGAACAGGTCTTGCTGTTGCTTTGAGTTGTGCTGCTTTTACGTTCGAAAAAGAATGTAAAAAGCCGTTTCTTCCTCATGAGCACGAAAATCCTTCGTACGAACTTAGCTCTTTTAAATCGTATTTTCGAAAGGCTCTTTTTTCGCTTTGTCTTCCAGTAACGACGGAATCAAGAGGAGAGTATGGACTTTTGTGGGGAAAAGGCCCGCATGGAAACCCCGTTCCTCGAAAATACCTTTTTTTAAAAGAAGATCTTCCTTTTATGAAAGAATCAGATAGTGTCGACATAGAAAACCTTACCTATGACGATTTACGGTCAAAAGGAAGAAGGCAATATAAGGGAAACTTTATCAATCCGAAAATTTTTTACGGAAAAACATTAAAACCCGATTGGTAGCCAATCGGGTTCATAGAATTTCTCCGCTGTGATATTTCCAGACGTTATTTTCTTTTTTGAAAAGGCTTTTTTCTGTAAATGACACATCTTTTCCATCTTGTTCCAAATGTGCTTTAAATGTAACGTACGCTGTATCTTTTCCGTCGATAAATTCTATAATATCTAAGCCTGTAAATTTCGTATGCGTGCAAAAGTCTAAGATGTTTTTTATTCGCTCAGGACGTGGTATTTTGGCATCTGAATGCTCGTGATGAGTGGTTTTTATGATATAGTCTGCAAGTGATGAGGCATAGGCACTATAGCGCGAACGCATGAGCTGAAGTGCATTTGAATACATTTTCCCTTCGTGAAAAGGCTTACAGCAGTCTTGGTAAGGGATTTTACTGTGGCATGGACATAACATAGGATTCCTTTGATGTTTTAAGGAAAATATTAGCAAAAATATACAAAATGTCTATGCTGAATGTTAAATAAACGAGGCAAGAATGAAATACAAATATCTCGGCAAATCAGGGTACAGGTATCGAGTCTTTCTTTTGGGACGATGACATTTGGTGGAGAAGCAGACGAAAGAGAATCTGCAGAAATGTACAAAAAATGTCGGGAAATAGGCATTAATCTTTTCGACTGCGCAAACTTTTATAATGATGGAAGAGCAGAAGAAATATTAGGAAGGTTGATCAAACACGAGCGAAAAGACGTCATCGTAACGAGTAAAGCGTGTTTACCTATTGGAAAAGACATAAATGCTCAAGGATTGTCAAGAAGACACATCATGCATGCAGTAGATGATAGTTTAAAGCGATTACAGACTGACTACATCGACATTTATTTCATGCATAAATTTGACGAGCACACTCCTATCGAAGAGTCATTGTGTGCTGTGAATGACCTTGTAAGGCTTGGAAAAGTGCTTTATCTCGGAGTAAGTAATTTTGCAGCGTGGCAAATTATGAAAGCTTTGGGAATTTCACAAATGAAAAATCTAACCTCGTTCAGTGTCATTCAACCTATGTATAACTTAGTAAAACGACAAGCAGAAGTTGAGATTTTTCCTCTTTGGCAATCGGAAAATATAGGCGTGATAAGTTATAATCTATTAGCAGGTGGCCTACTTACAGGAAAATACAAAAATTACACCTTTCAAGAAGGCACTCGATTTTCAGAACGAGAACTCTATCGCCTGCGTTATCAAGATAAAGCAATCCAAGACGTAACAAATCAATTTTTAGACGTATGCAAACAAAAAGGGTATAGTCCGGTTAGCCTTGCAATAGCCTGGGTCATGCATCATCCTCAAGTTACATCTCCCATATTGGGCGCAAGAAATCTGCACCAATTATCAGAATGCCTAAAAGCACTTGAAATCGATATGACAAAAGAGCTCTATTCAGAAATTACTGCATTATCGATCACGCCACCGGTTGCAACAGATCGATCTGAAGAGCTCATTTCGAATGATCCTAGCTTGCTTTACGTCAAAAAGTAATTACTATAAACAATTTGAAAAATTAAAAAGGGAGGTGTTATAGAGAAGAAAACTTTAAAAGTACAAAAATGAACTTTCGTCTTGGTTCCCTTTTATTTTTTTTGATTCTTCTTTCTTCTTTCCAGATTCAGTCAAAAAGAGCATTTCTTTCCTCTGTTTCTACGATAGAAAAAATAAAAGCAAAACCATCTAAAGATAGACACCCGGCGCGAAATGATTTTATTCTGTTTGATAGTTCAATGAAGGTAAGTAATCGATTTGATCGGAGATTTACCCACCACGATAGAATGTGGAGACGATTCAGAAGTTTATATAATGGCTTTAAAAGGCGCATGCAAAAAGCAAAACCGATGGCAAAATATAGAATTCCTCGTCGCTTACATTTTATCTGGCTTGGAAGCCCCATTCCGGAAAGATGCCTGAAGATGATTGACACGTGGAAAAGACATCATCCTGACTGGGAGCTCTTTATTTGGACAGAACTTCAAATCGAACATTTTCACATGGCAAATAGACAAGCCTTTGACGCAGCAAAAAATTACGGTGAAAAATCAGATATTTGGCGCTATGAGATTTTGTATCGATTTGGAGGAGTATACGTTGACACTGATTTTGAATGTCTAAAACCGTTTGATGTGTTTCATCAAAATTGCGATTTTTACACTGGTATAGGCTATATGAGATACGCATATTGTTACAATGGCCTTATAGGAACAAGACCAAGACATCCAATAATGAAAGCATGCATAGATAGAATTCGAGTAGGGCCTGGAGATAATAGTTTTGATGGGATCATTAACAGAACAGGTCCAAGTCTTTTTACAAATTGTCTTAAGGACTATACGAAAAAACATAGAAAAAATATCGTCACAGTACCTCTTACAATTCTTTATCCCTTTCCAGATGTAGAACGAGGAATTCAAGACCAAAATTACATAAAACAGCGATGGGTAAGGCCTGAATCGTATGCTTTACATTATTGGGCTGTAAGCTGGCAATAAGCTCATGAACAAAAACACATATGCTCATTCTCATGAGGAAATATCTCGATTTCTTGCATCAGAAAAAACTGGACTGAATGAAAGGCAAGTAAAAAAGAGATTAAAGGAATATGGCTTAAATTCGTTCGAGCCATCAAAAAAGAATAAAGGGATTCTTCTTTTTCTTTCACAGTTTAATAGTCCTTTAATACTCTTACTTATCGGTGCTGCTCTTCTTTCACTTTTTTTGGGACAACTCACAGACTCCTTGATTATCTTTATCATTGTATTCTTAAGCGGGCTTTTAGGTTTTTTTCAAGAGCGCGGTGCAATTAATACCTGTGAAAAGCTACTGTGCCTCGTTCAAATTAAGACGAGTGTTCTTCGAAATGGAAAAGAAGTACAAGTGCCATCAGAGTACATTGTCCCGGGAGATGTTATTTTTTTACGAACAGGGGACATCATTCCTTGTGATGCACTTCTTTTTGAAGTAAATCATTTTTTTGTCGATGAAGCAACTTTGACAGGAGAAAGTATTCCGGTTGAAAAAACAACCGAAATCGTCGATGAGAAAACGCCCAATCTGAAACGACCGAATATCGTATTTTCTTCGACAATCGTTGCAAGTGGCTTTGCAAAAGCAGTCGTTGTTGCCACAGGTACAAATACAGAATATGGACATATCGCAGAGCGACTCAAATTTAAACCACCACAAACTGCTTTTGAACATGGAGTGAGTACTTTTGGGTATTTCTTGCTCGAAGTCACCTTGATCTTAGTGCTCGTTATTTTTGCATTCAATATCTATTTTCATCGACCTGTCATCGAATCGTTTCTCTTTTCCTTAGCATTGGCAGTAGGACTTACCCCTCAGCTTCTTCCTGCTATAATTAGCGTGAATTTGGCACACGGTGCAAGAAAAATGGCAAAAAAACAAGTCATCGTCAAAAGACTTGCATCTATAGAAAATTTTGGTCAAATGGATGTGCTTTGCGCCGATAAAACGGGAACCATTACTCTTGGTACGATGAGTTTTGATGAAGCGGTTTGTTCTGAAGGAAAAGATAGTAAAAAAGTTGCATTGTACGGATACCTTAACGCTCATTTTCAAACCGGCTATAAAAGTCCTATCGACGATGCAATAGCAAAGAAAGATTTTGACGTCTCCGGATGGAAAAAACTGCAAGAGATACCCTATGATTTTATTCGAAAAAGGCTTTCCGTCGTCTTTTTGCATGAAGGAAAAACGGTATTAATAACAAAAGGTGCCTTCGTACAAGTATTATCAGCTTGTACGCAAGTAGAACTTCTCGATGGAAAAGTTGTTTCTGTACATGCATACAAAAATCAACTCGAACAGTACTTTGAAAATCAAGCACAACTTGGAAGAAGAACAATAGCAATTGCATATGGCAATACAGATGTTGAGCAAGATTTGACATTCTTGGGTTTTTTGAGTTTTTCAGATCCGATAAAACCCGATGTTGGAGATGTAATACGCGATCTAAAAGAAAGAGGAGTATTTCTTAAAATTATTACAGGAGATCATCACCTCGTTGCAAAGCACGTAGCAAATGAGCTTGGATTGAACCATACAAAAGTCGTAACAGGCCTTGAGCTTCATAGGATATCGGATCATGCCTTACTTAAAGTAGTAAGAGAAAAAAGCGTTTTTGCAGAAATTGAACCAAATCAAAAAGAGCGTCTCATTCTTGCCATGCGTAGATCGGGTTGTGTCGTCGGTTACTTAGGAGATGGCGTAAACGATATTTGTGCATTACATGCAGCAGACGTTGCAATTGCAGTAGACAGTGGTGCAGATGCTGCAAAAGAGGCTTCCGATATAGTCCTCATAAAAAAAGATCTCAGTGTTTTAAAAGATGGTGTAGAAGAAGGAAGAAGAACTTTTGCAAATACCTTGAAATATGTGTATATGGCAACGAGTGCAAACTTTGGAAACATGTTCAGCATGGCAGGAGCATCTTTGTTCTTAACATTTTTACCCCTCTTGCCAAAACAAATTTTATTTTCTAACTTCTTATGTGATCTTCCAGAGATGGCCCTTGCAACAGATAAAGTGGATGAAGAGATAACGAAGAGTCCTGTGCGATGGGATTTAACGTTCATTCGCAGGTTTATGTTAGTTTTTGGACTCTTAAATTCATGCGCTGATTTTTTGACCTTCGGAGTACTTCTTTTTTATTTGAATGCAGACGTTATACTCTTTAGAACCGGGTGGTTTGTTGAAAACGTCGCATCTGCTGCCTTAGTTGCACTTGTCATTCGCACGAGAGGTTCGATCTTTCGATCGAAACCGGGATTTTTACTTACTTTTGCAGTCTCGATTGTTGCAATAGGGGTATTTTTTATTCCACTTTCTCCACTTAACGAAATATTCGGATTTTGCCCACTTCCTGCACAATTTTATGCCCCTTTATTTGCAATCATTGCACTCTATCTTTTTTCAGTCGAGTTAGCAAAGCGATTCTTTTTTAAACGTTGAATAAGTCGAAACCTATGTCTAAAAGAGGATAATTCTTTGATAGTAATTCTAAAGTCTCGTTGCTAATGGTATCCTTTGGGAGTTGAATTCCAAGTAGATTTTTGCATCCTCTAGTTAATGAGAGGAGTGACTCATCTGTGATTGTCGGCGGAGAGAGAAATTCTCTGAGTTTTTTGCACTTTTCAGCAATTGTAAAAACAGATTGATTTGTGACAGAAGGTGATAGGAGAGTTATATGGGTAAGTTATTTGCAATTTTCTGCAAAAGCGGTAACTACATCATCGGTTACTTTATCACTTACGAGAGTTATCTTTTGAAGACTCTTACTTCCATTCGCTAATGCAAAAAACCCACTTTGAGTAACATGTTCATAATTAGTAATGGTAAAATATTTCAATTGTGGACATTTTGATAATGCTATAAATGTTTTATCCGTAATTTGATTATGACTGTTGAAAAAATCTAGAGTTTCTATTCCTTTGCAGTGTTTTGATATTTTTTTTGTAATCAAATCAATATTTAATTGATTGCAATTAACCAAACATAAATTCTTTATATTTGGACACTTTTTTACTAAATTTACAATAGATTTACTAGAGATTTTCAGGTTGTAAATGATCTCAAGGGAACGAAGATGTAAGCACTTTTCTGCAATTTCATTGATAGTTTTATCAGATATAAATGGAAAAATACTTAAGTCAATTGATCGTATAGATTCTGAATATTTATTAATTAAATCGATGATGATATCTTCAGTTAAATAACGTAATTTACTCAGTGACTTTTTTTGAATTTTCAATTCATTTGCGATGTATTTTCTATCAAAAGAGAAATAATCAATTACATGTAATGACAAAAGATATTGAATCTCATCAGATGTATAGTCCATTTCTAAAATTTTTCTTAACAATGGAGAGATGAATTGTTTTAATAAAGAATTGCGCATTGAATAGAAATGTCGATTTACTTGCGATAAATTTGCTGCATCTTTCTGTGATAAAAAGCTTCCAATAATGAGTTGTAGCTCAGGATCGAGTTTTGAGAGTTTAAATGTATGCTGTTTAATTGGATATGGTATAGAGACTGTTTGCAAAGGATCAAAAATTTGAAAAAGTTTTGTCCCTGCTTTTGTAAAGATAAGCCGCAATGGGTTCTCTCTTGCGATTGGATTTAAGGCAGAGCAGTCTTTTCCATTCCAAACAACAATTTGTTCTGAGTCACTGTTTTGTTCATTTGATTTTGCAGATTTATATTCATTTCTATATTCGATTTTATTCATATATTATCTCTGTAAAATAGATGGTAATTTTAAATTTTAATTAAAAATTGATGTTTAAGATATATTGCTTTAAAATTAAAATAAGATAAAGATGAGGGGGTTTCATGTCTGTTCCAACTATTCATGATGGAAAAGCGTATGGATTTCATAGTTTAGATTTACAGGAAGAAAAGACCAAGGTAAAGACTATGAATAATCTGTATGCACAAGTAAGAAAAGATTAAAACCGTGTTTAAAGTATTCGTTCTCGTGCTTTCAATGCAAATGAAAATACCCATGTAAAAACTGATATCCATAAGAAATAAGGGACAATTCCTTGTACGAAGTCAAGTCCATGACTCCACCCTAGACTAAAGGTCGAAGTGGTATACATGCCGAGAGGAAAGACGAGAGCCCAAAGCGATGCCTCATATCGAAGGGGCATTTTGTAATAAAGATACTTACAGAGCAACATGGAAAAGAGTATCGGAATCCATGCCGTTGCCCAAGCCCAAAATAAAAGAACGATTCCACCAACAAAAGGTTTTACTGCTTGTAAAAATAAAGGAGCAGGATCTGTCATAACTAATTTACTACCATCGAAGACGGCTATTGCACAAGCGCCCATCCACGTCCAATAGGCCATGTTTAAATCTTTACCTTCGAATGTTAAAAAGAGCATGCGATAGATATTCAGAGTCATGAACATGAGATAAATAATGATGCCAAACGTCCAAAATCCAAATGCAATGAGTAAGAGCAATTCAGAAGTGATTGTTTTATGCTCCCAAAGAGTTGTAATGACAATGCCTACAGAATGACATGAAATGGCCAATAAAAGCCAAATTGGGCTTATCGATTGCAGAGTATCTTTAGATTGGAAAAAAAGTCGTATAAAAATTGAATAGATGAAAAATAGTGTGGAAACCGTTCCGACTATACCTAGAACACCGCCAATATAGTCTTGTCCTGCAAAACAAAATCGAGCCGCTAATGAGTTTGTTCCTGCAGAAAATGTCATGAGTTTAAATAGCTCTTTTATATTGGAAAACTCTTGGGTCATTTTTCTTTTGTGCTTTGCAAATTGAATTGCGAACTGTCCAATCAACAAGACATACCCAAGAGATCCAAGGACTAAAAATATCATGGAAAGAATTGGCCACTTCAATGCGTAAAAAGCTATCGAAATAATGCCTGTTGCCATGACGTATCCGAAATTAATCGGGTCGATGTGTTCATAGGGTTTATGCATAGAAAAACCATCGGTTGCTTTCCTGCATGTAATCAATTTTTAAATAATAATGCAAGGTTTACAAAACGATTACAGAAAGAGCAAGAAGTAATAAGACAATTCCCATTACTTTTGAAAGAATAGTTTGAAAGCGCGAAAAACGAGGTTGAAATTGGGGATGAGTGATGAAAAAAGAAAGACAACAAAACCAAATGAGTGAGATTAAAACAATTGTAAGTCCATAAAACGATCGAAGAAAAAATGACGTATCAGGTGTTATGAACTGAGTATAGATGCTCAATATAAATAAAGTCGCTTTTGGATTGAGAAGGTTTGTCAAAAATCCTGAAAAAAATGCTTTCTTTTCAATCGAAGTAGTATCGGCATTTTCTGTATGACTTTGAAAAAGGAGAAGAATTCCTAAATATGCAAGATAGCACGATCCTATAATTTGTATTGTGCGAAATAGAATTGCAGATTCTTTTAAAAGAAGAGCAACTCCAAAAGAACAATAACCAACGTGGACACAAAGAGCCGCTGCAACCCCTAAAGATGCAAAGATAGCAGCTTTTCGAGAGCCGGACAGCGCGTGTTTCGTGACTATCGCAAAGTCGGGTCCCGGACTCATTGCTCCGAGTAAGGAAATACATGCTAAAGATGCATACTCAATCATTGTTTAACTCTAACATTGCATGAATAAGTATTAGCATGCGCGACTAAAATGCAAGGAATTACTATTGCACTGCAGAGACAAAAGAGAAATAAAAATATGAATATAATTGAACCTAAGTTGAAAGTAACTAGCGGTAAATTTCTGCAAATTCTGTTTGCTTCAAAAAAATAGAAGCTCATTAATATATTCTAATATTAGTTTCGTTTCGATTTTCGTGCATCATAATAGAATTTATTCGGATCTTTACTCGTTATTTACTTTAAACTTAGGGTGTTTATAATCAGGAAAATGATTATTTTTTTTTCTTGTTAGTCTTTGCAGTGAAGATTTACTTTATAATAGTTATCATCGGATAATTTCGTTCTAAAAATTGGATGTCTGACTTCGAATTCAGATTACAGTTCGAAACATCAATGAGACGAAGTTTTGGACAGTTGTTTGCTAAATTTATACATGCATTCGTCGTAATATCTTGACATCTTTTAAGTTTGATTGATGTAAGATCTTTGCAATAACGAGAAAGAATAATTATAGTCTTATCTACTATACGATTTGAATAAAGAGAAATCGTGCGCAAGTTGCTGCAGTTTTTTGCAATAAATTTGATTGCTTTATCGTCTATTCTAAAGCAGTCTGCAAGGTCAATGTTCCTTAGTTTTTTACAGTGTAACGCAATTTCTTTGATCCCTAATCGCGTAATATTCTTGCAGCCAGCAAGAATAAGCGTTTGGAGATGTGGATAACTTTCTGCTAATTTTATAACAGCTGTATCAGTTATAGTGTGGCAACGTGAAAGATTAATAGACTCAATATGGGGACAATATTGTGTGATTTCTTCTATTGATTTGTCAGTTAGTAAATTGCAATGTGCAAGATTTATTTCTTGGAGTTCTGGACAATTTTGAGCAATTGTCTTAATTTGAGAGTCTGTGAGTTTTGTGCAAAGAGCAAGATTAAGATATCGAAGTTTTGGACAATTTTCTGCAATCGTTTCTACAATTGACGCAATGTTTTTTTTGTTTTTTAATTCTAAATTTTCAACGTAATTATTATATTTTTTTAGTATTTTAATTATTAGAGTCTCATCTAATTCACTAGCAGGCTTTATATGTAACTCATTTTTAATAAATTCCAAATCGTAGTTTTCATGTAGGATTCCAAGTCTCATCAGAGCTGGAATATCGCTCATGGAATTTTTCATGTGCAGTATGGTGCGTAAGATTAGAGATAAATGATCAAATAGCAAAACTCTTCGAAGAGCATGGAGATTTTTACATGTCCCTGATAGACATGCAACATCTTTCACAGATAAAAAGGAACTTAAAGTAGTGACTAATTCCTCTGGAGGCATGCGCCATTTATAACGTTTTGTTGTATCTCGAAGTGGGTATGGAATTGATGTAACTTCCGGATACATTATACTTAATAATTTTTTCCCAACTTCAGTGACTATAATTTGTTCAGGCTTGTAACTTACTAAAGTATTTAATTGGAAATTATTCTGTTCTTTCCAAACTACAATTTGATTTTCTTTATTTAATGGATTCATCTTTAAATTTTTAATTTTTTTTAATATTATAGCATTTAACTTAATAGATATCAATACATATCAGTTTGTTGCTAAAAATATTTTAAAAACTTGAATTTTCCCCTCTATGAGTTAGGGTAAATAAATATAAAATCATATTATTAATTGAATATTAAATCCAAATTTTATATCATTACTATCCGTGTTTTTTTAATAATAACAATAATAAAAGGTGTTTAAAATATGAAATCTAGTAATAATCTAATTTTGACAGTTTGTGTACTACTCTCTCTTATTGTCTCAACTTCTGCAACATTCAATATAGAAAGTCCGAAAATATCATCAGAAGATCTTTTAAAAGATAATCATAAAAATATTATACAAGTTGCAATTATAGGCGGTGGAATCGGCGGTCTTGGGTGTGCTCAGATTACAGCGAGACGAAATCTTCACACAGTCGTTTTTCAAGGAGATGAACCAGGCGGACAGTTGTACGGAACATCACCTGTATATAATTGGCTTGGAGTACTAAAATGCGAAGGTCTGGATGTTGTAAAAGCTCTCAAACGCCAAGCACTTCATCGAGGAGCACTCCTTGTGAAACAGCGAGTAGATGCTATAGATTTTTCTAAATGGCCTTATGTTCTTACTTTGAGTAACGGTGATAACGTCGAAGCATTATCCATCGTGATTGCAACAGGTGCGAGGTTTCGCAAACTCAATGTTCCCGGTGAAAAAGAATATGCAAATAAAGGAATTCTCAATTCAGTGTACAGGGCAGATAAAGCATGGAGAGGAAAAAAAGTAGTAGTAGTCGGCGGCGGTGATGATGCGACGCGCAAGGCCGAATGGTTTGCAAAGTATGCATCGAAAGTGTACTTAGTCGTTCGCGATGGCGATTTGAAACTTGCACCATCTGCAAAAAAGAAGTTATTAAAGAAAAATAAAAATATTAAAGTGCTCTATAAAACAAACGTTACGAGAATTTATGGAGATGAGCAAAAACTTAGAGGTGTTGAAATACAATCAGGAAATAAAACTCAAAAAGTTCCATGTGATATTGTTTCTGTTGGAATCGGTGTTCAACCAAATAATGAATTGTTTAAATCCGTGTTAAAGTGTGATAAAGATGGCTGTATTCTTCTAAATGGTCGTACTCAACAAGCATCACTTGCCGGTGTTTTTGCAGTAGGTGATATTACTGAAGATTCCTATAAAAAGGCAGTTGCTGCAGGTCCGGATGGAATTAAAGCAGGATATGAGGCAGCAAGCTTTTTGAACGATACAAAATGCGACAACCTTCCCAAATCGGTAAGAGAAAAATTCTTTTCACAACGTGAAAATTTAACTACAGGAAACTGAAAAATGAAATTACTCTATACTCTACTTCTTACACTGTGCTGCTTTTCAATATCATTAAAAGCAGAAGAGCCAGTGAAAACTAAGGATCCTTGTGTCGTTGTCATATTTGGAGCAACAGGAGATCTTGCAAATCGAAAATTATTTCCAGCTCTTTATCAGCTTTCTTTAGAAAACCAGCTGCCAAAGCAATTTGCAATTGTTGGTTTTGCAAGAAAAGAAAACAGCAATGAAGGATTTCGAAAAAATGTTTTCGCAGCCCTTGATGAATTTTCTAGGACAAAGCCAACAAAAGACGATGCAGAACAATTTTTAAACAAGATTCTGTATAATTCGTCGAGTTTTGATCAAGACTCGGGATATCAAAAGCTCGATGCTCTGTTGAAACAGATAGACTCCAAGTTTGGAAAGGAAGCCAAAAAGATTTTCTACCTTGCAACGCCATCGAGCTTTTTTACGACTATCATCGAGAAATTAGCATCGCATAAGTTAATTTCGAAGAAAGTAAACAAAAATTCTTCTTTGGTAATCATTGAAAAGCCATTTGGGTCTGATCTTGAGTCTGCTCTCAAGCAGAAGGGAGAAATTTTTACGTATCTCGATAAATCTCAAGTGTTACAAATAGATCACTTTCTTGGCAAAGAAGCAGTACAAAACCTTTTGCACTTTCGCTTCGAAAATCCGATTTTCGAAACGGTATGGAACAAAGAGCACATCGACAATGTGCAAATTACGATTGCAGAAGATATCGGCATTGGCACAAGAGGCGCCTTTTGGGAAGAAACAGGGATGTTACGGGATATCGTACAAAACCATCTCATGCAAATTTTATCATTAGTTGCAATGGAACGGCCAAAAGATTTTCACGCAGATGCAATTCAACAAGAAAAAATTGCACTAGTCAATTCCATTCGGCCATTTTCAAAAGACACCCTTGACCAATCTATTGTTAGAGCTCAATATGGTCCAGGAGTTGTAAAAAATGAAAAAGTTATAGGGTATACGAAAGAAGACAAGGTAA
>JBDHQC010000169.1:0-3473 GCA_039806815.1 Parachlamydiales bacterium | reverse complement strand
TTGAAGCGAGCGGCCGGTCATGAGAAGGAACTCGAGCACGTTGTCGAACGAACCCGATTCTGAACAATCAGGCTCACAGATCGGGAAAATCTTCTTCGGAACACACCGCTTTCGCGTTATGTTTTTGATAAAATGCACGCTTTTATATTCCCCTTGATTACAGCGCGTGCTTTTTTGCGCTTTTTTTGCCTTGTCACTTTTAGTTACATTTTTTTTATCAAATCAGGGAACTTTCAGGTAGAATACATCCTTTTGGCCATAGGCGCCTGCTTTCTTTTTATATTTCTCATCGATCTTTTGCCAAAAACCCTTGCAATGAGCTTTCCTGTAAAAACGTGCAAGATATCAAAGCCAATCGCACAGATGTACATTTTGCTCTTTTTTCCCTTTTCTTTTTTACTTGCTAAATTGATAAAAGTATTCTTTCCAAATCTCATACTTTCCTCATTCGAATCCCGTATAACATCACGAGAAAAGCTTCGAGAGCTCATCACCAATATCGACGATAATATAAATTTTAACGTGCACGATAAAAAATTATTTCTTTCTGTCCTCAATTTTCGGGATCGAATCGTACGAGAAGTAATGGTGCCAAGAATCAACGTATTTTCAATAAATGAGGATATGACCATTCGAGAAGCTGCAAAGTTACTCGAAGAAACAGGATACAGTAGAGTTCCTGTATATAAAAATACACAAGACCATATTGTCGGTGTTCTCATGTATAAAGACATCTTAGCAAAATACATGGAAAATGAAAATAAAGAAGGCATGAAAAAAATTCTATCTACGAGTGTCGAAGGTCTTTTAAAGAAAGTTCTATATTCTCCAGAAACGAAAAAAATTTCACAACTCCTTCAAGAATTCAGAAAAAAGCAGATGCATATGGCCGTCGTCGTCGATGAATATGGAGGTACTGCAGGAATTGTAACAATAGAAGACATCCTCGAAGAAATTGTCGGAGAAATTGCTGATGAATACGATGAAGAAGAAGCACTATACCATCCTACAAGCGGAGGAGGATGGATCATCGATGCAAGAATGAACCTTCTGGACTTAGAAGAAGAACTCAACATCAAAATCCCCCAAGAAAGTGACTACGATACGATTTCCGGGTATCTTTTTTATCGCCTTGGGATGATACCTCAAAAAGGAGTCGTCATTCACCACGATGACTTTGAACTCGAGATTCTCAAAAGCGGCGATAGATCTGTAGAGAAAGTAAAAATCATACCGATACGAAAATCAAAAACTATAAAAACACAAGAAGGGTAAAAAATCATGGGACTCCTTGTTTTTGTACTTTTTATTGTTTCAGTTTTCGTAAACGTTTTACTTTTTTCAAAAAAGCAAAAGATAAAAAAAACAATTGATGCAATCTACGACGATGCCGTAAAGCGAGCTGAAAAAAAAGCAAAAGAAAACGTCGAAATACTAAGAGGTGAACTCAATGAAAAACTAAAGAAGCAAACAGAACTGCTCAATAAGGCTAACTCTTTAGAAGCAATTCAGAAAGAGAGCCTTAAAAAAATTGAAGTCCGAGAACTCGTCTTAGAAAAAAAAGAGCACGAAGTACACAAAGAAAAAAAAGAAAATCAGAATCTGAAATGTGCCCTTGAAGAAATGAAAAAAGAGCTTGAACAAAAGCAATTTGAACTTACAAAAACTTCCAAAGATCAAGCTCGAAACATTCTTTTTAAAGAGGCAAAAAATGAAATCGATGATGAATGTGCAAAATACGCTGCTACAGCCATTGACGATGTCGCGTCCCAAATAAAAGAAAGAGCGCACAAATTGCTCCTTTCTTGCATTGAACGCTTTCCTTACAAGCAAATCACAGATACAAGTGTAACGTTTGTCTTGCTTCCAACTGATGAGATAAAAGCAAGACTCATTGGTCGAGATGGAAGAAACATACGTTTTTTTGAAAATCTTACAGGCGTACACGTTTCCTTTGATGAATCAAAGCCCTTAGCTATCTTGTCGTGTTTTGATCCCATTCGAAGATATATTGCAAAGACTACACTTGAGTTGCTCGTAGAGGAAATAAAGATACACCCTTCCCTCATTGAAGAATGTGTAAAAAAACAAGAGAACTCAATAGAACAAAGCTATATCACTCATGGAAAAAAAGCAGCATCTTTAGTCAGAGTTACAAATCTTCATCCTGAATTAGTCAAAACTTTGGGAAAACTCTATTATCATTCCAGCTGTGGTCAAAATGTTCTTGAACATTCTGTAGAAGTAAGTTTTCTCATGGGAGAAATTGCTCAAGAGCTTGGCCTTCGGGCAGATGTAGCAAGGAGAATAGGTTTATTGCACGACATTGGAAAGGCTTCAAAAGATGGCTTTGAAACTCATGCAAAACGAGGGTTCAGATTAGCTATGGAATATGGCGAATCAGAATGCGTTGCATATGGAATAGGGTCTCATCACGATGAAATGAAAGCGACGTGCTTTGAAGGATCTCTTTGTAAAGTTTGCGATGCCATAAGTGCTACGCGTAAAGGCGCAAGACAAGAACAAAATGACCGCTTTATCACAAAAATTCGAACCTTGGAATCTCTTGCAGAAGAACTTGCGGGAGTTGAATCCGCATATGCAATGCAAAATGGAAAAGAGCTTCGAGTCTTTGTCTTACCAGAAATTGTCGACGATCTTCAATCAAAACTCCTTGCAAAAACTCTTGCCGAGAAAATACAATCCGAAATGAAACACATCGGAAAAGTCCAAATTACAGTTGTTCGTCAAACTCAGTGTATAGAATTCACCTCATCAGTATAAGCCGTTTAAATCCCTTTTTGACTTTCTCTAATTGAGATTCGTCAAGTTGTGGATGTGTTATATACAATTCGCGAATAGAATTGTTATGCGTTTGTACAGGAATATCGAAAATTGAATACGGAACCGCATCGCAATGTCTTAAATCGATACCCTCTACATTTGGAAAAACGCTGGAAATCTTCCAGAGTAAAGAATTGTATATTGTTGTCGCACTTAAATTATACGGCGATCCAAGTCGTAAAGTTTTTAGATTCGGAAATTGTTCTCGTAAATGAAAACTCATTGGATCAAATACAAAACCACCAGTTCTCGAAGCATCTAGTTCTTTAAGATTTGGAAATATTCGAAGTATTTTGGAAAACGTCATTGAATTGCAATTTTCAAAAAGTACAATACGCACAAGACTTGAGCATGTCACGGAATGCCCGTTCAAGGTATTATCAAATAACATCTTTCGAATTTCACAAGAATAGAATTTTTCTTTAAAACGCTCTATTAAATGACAAAAATCACGTTCTTGAATTTCTTCAAAGGAAAATGAAATTTTTTCAAGCCTTGGAAGGCGTGATATACTTTGACAAAATAGAGAATCTACATGAAAAGAATGAATCCCTTTCACATAAATCTTTAGCTCTTTTAAACCAGTGCATTTTCCTAACACCTCAATTCTTTTTTCGTCATTTGTATAA
>JBDHQC010000027.1:0-15135 GCA_039806815.1 Parachlamydiales bacterium | reverse complement strand
GAGAACTTGAAAACAGTTTTAGTTCAACTAATGGAAGAATCGCAATATGGTATTGTAAAGCAAATTATCGGTGCATTAGAAGCTATAACAGCAGATCCTCTTGAAGTGGTAGAATGGTTTCAAAGTATTGTAGCAGATTACAAAGTAAAAGATTCTAAAAACCCCGATGTCGAAAAAATGCAAGATCTGATCTTGGATAATTTCAAGACGGTTGCCCCTGAGAAAGGACTGCGACTTTCAACAATTTTAGGCATGACTGTTGTCTATGAAGATCAAAAAGGAAAGATCCAACAAGGTGAATCAGACCAAAAATACATCAGCAAACGACATTATAGAGATTTATTAGATCATCCTATTCTTATGGATTTTACAAAGCACAACTTTTTCATTATAAAAAAGGATAAAACTTCAGAAAAAGAAGGTGGATTTAAAATTATACGGGAAGCTGTAAAAGTAGACATCGCCGGAAAGGATGCAGTTAAAGAAAGTTACATTCACGGAAGAGCCAAAAAAACAAAAGAACTCGAAGTTAAAGAATTTGAAATACTTCAAACTCTTAATCCCGATGGAGATGTTATAGGTATACCAAGTGGTACTAAACTGATTTCGTATGAAGGAAAAAATGGCAAATTAAAATGCATGTATGTGGAAGAAAATTTAGGAAAAGATGCAAAAGAATATTCAAGTAAATTACAAAATGACGAGGAGTTTTTTTATAAAGTACTCAATAATCTTGTGAATGCACTGGACTATATGCATAATAATAAAGGGTATGTTCACCATGATCTCAAACCAGAGAACATTCTCATTGATAATTCAGATAATGCGGTCATTATAGATTATGGGCTTGTAAGAAAGATAGAAGAAGAAAGACCATATCCACTTTACGGTACTCCTCAATACTCTTCTCCAGAATTAATAGAAGGATTATTATCAGAGTCTAAACAGAACGTAGATGCTACAGCATGTGATATGTATGCGCTAGGAGTCAGTATCTATCAATTTTCATTTGGAACACTACCTGGTTGGTGCTATGATCTTGTAAGCGCAAAAGAAGCAAAAGATGCAAAAGAGGATGAAAAAAAGATACATGCGCATCTCAGTGATGCTCTTAAAAGGCAAAAAGAAATAAAAGAATATGTAAATGATTATAAATCTCGTGCAAAATATCTTTCGGTAGAAGAAAAAAGATACTATCTCATGTATAGACTATTAGATCCAGACCCTCAAACAAGATTAACTGCCGCAGAACTTAAAAAAGAGGTTCAAAATATTAGAGAAGAGATGCAAAAAAAGAAGTCTTAACTTTCTAAAATAATGGAGCGTATCGGAATCGAACCGATGACCTCAACAATGCCATTGTTGCACTCTACCAATTGAGCTAACGCCCCTTGAAATTTTCAAGCTCAAAAATCAAGGTAAGATATTCTGAAAATTGCTATTATGTTACATGCCTTACTGATTTTTGCCAAGAGAGGGATGAATGACTTTTTTTGTACGGCTAAAAGAGCCAAAACTGGATACGATTTATGCCCTCCAAGCGGCATTTAAAGAAGATGTGCGAAAAGATAAAGTAAATTTAAGTATTGGCGTATTGCTCGGGAATGATAAAAAATCAAAGCGCTTTGAGAGTGTGTCCATTGTAGAAAAAGAGCTTTTCGACGAAAAAAGCCCAAAAAGTTACCTTCCGATAGAAGGCGATCCTGAATTTTGTAGCATGGCAACAAAGCTTGTCCTAGGCGATCAGTCCCAAAATGCATTCAGCGTACAGGCAATTGGTGGAACCGGTGCTTTATATTTGGGAGCAAAGCTACTCGAGCGCATAGGGATCAAAAAAATTCTCATATCAAATCCTTCTTGGCCAAACCATAAGCAAATTTTTGAAAGCGCTCACATGGAAGTCTCATTTTATCGCTACTACGATATAAAAAATGGATGCCTTCTTTTTGATGAGATGATGCACGATATTGAACGTACAGATTGTGAAGCAATTGTATTTCAAGCATCAAATCATAATCCATGTGGTATTGATCCAACTCAGGAACAATGGAAACTTCTTTGTGATGTCGTAAAAAGAAAAAAAATGTTTGTCCTCTTTGATCTTTCCTATCAAGGCCTTGGTCAAGGTCTTGATGAAGATACTTCTAGCATACGGCATTTTCAAAAGGAAAACCTCGAAATGATGGTAGCAACGACTTTTTCAAAAAATTTTGGCCTTTACAACGATCGAATTGGTGCACTCATCTTTTGCAATATTGCAAACAATCGCAACGTTATAAAAAATAATATAAAATCTATCATTCGTACGACCTATTCAAGTCCTCCTGCATGGGGTGCAAAAGTGATTGCAAAAGTACTACAGGATGAAAAGTTAGAAAAAATGTGGAAGGATGAGCTCGAAATTGAAAAAAATGATATTTGTAAAAAACGCGAAAAACTTTTTTGTGCTTTGAAAACACTAGGTATTCAATGCGATTTTCTTTCCAAAGCAAATGGTCTTTTTGCCTTATTTCATCTTTCTGCAGATGCAATCTCAACTTTACGGACAAAAGAAGGCGTGTACTTATCTGACGATGGAAGAATTAATATTGCAGCTTTACCCTATGATGATATCGAAAGAATTGCTCGAGGCTTAATTCATTATCTAAAGTAATTATGAGACGGAAGAAAACACTAGCATTTATCTTTTTCCCTGTCGTTTGTTCACTTTTCTTATTGAGTTTACCAAAAGGCTGTAATCAAACTCTTTCCGATAAAACGAATTCGACATTTTCAAAGTTTTGGAATACCCTTTTTTCTACCTGCGATCCTGAAAGGAAAAGATATTTCGACGTCGCTCAAAACATTCAAAATTCTCTTTTTCTTCGAGATAGGACTTTAGAAAATTTACTTCTTTTACAAGAAAATAAACGCCTGAAAAGCATGTGTTTTCAAAAGGGATTTTCAAACACGGAATATTTCGTAGGAAAGGTTATTTATCGCTCTCCTTATTCCTGGAATAGTTTTTTATGGATCGACATTGGAAGAGAAGATAATCTCGATGATATCATTATAGAAAAAAATAGCCCTGTTCTTGCAAATGGATCATTGGTTGGACTTATCGAATACGTTGGAAAATACACAAGTCTTGTAAGGCTTATCACAGATGAAAATATGTGTACGAGCGTTCGGATTCGAAGAAGCGATGGAAAAAATTGGAAACATCCTCTTGAAAAGATTCAAAAAGCATTAGAGTTAGGCGAAATCAGTTTTGATAAAGAAGAAGAAAAAAAAGCATTTTTATACCTTGTAAAACAATTAGAAAAAAAAGAATCTCCTCATCGCACTGGTACAATGTATTTGGCAAAAGGAGAACTTCGAGGTTTGGGAACATCTTTTTTTCGAACCCCAAGGCCATTATTGAAAGGCGTTGGGTTTAACTACGATTTTGCAGATTCATATGGCCCTGCCAGAGATTTACGAACCGGTGCCATTATTGAAGGGACCTTGGAAGATCAAAAAAAGAGTGCTATTCCACTTTTGCAAACAGGTGATACCCTCGTCACCTCAGGCCTCGATGGTATATTCCCTGAAGGGATAAAGGTTGCAAAAGTTCTCTCTGTTGATCCTTTGAAAGAAGGCCAGATTGCATATGAATTTATCGGAGAGCCTGCGTGCAAAAACATTTTTGATGTAGAGTATGTAAGCATCTTGAGGCCATGTCGTCTTGAAAAGACAAAACTTTCTACTGTGGATAAGATTTTGGATTTATTGGAAGATTAAAAAATTATATTCACACTAATGTTCCTTTTCTTATACGTTTTGTTTAAACGCATTGAGAAAATTCATGAGCAGTAATAACGAATATCTTTCCCATCTTTTGTTCAATCAAGACAATATAGGTGAATATAAAGATCGCATCAATGCTCTATTACCTGTCGACATTGCAGATCTCATCGAAACAAAACCAACTGAAGAACAGCTGCTCATTTTCAACGCTCTATCTGAAGAAAAAGAAGTTCAAACCTTCGGATATCTTTCCTTAAAAACGCAAAAAGAAATCTTGAATACGCTTTCTTCTTTCAGAATTGCAAATTTATTAAATGCCATAGCACCGGATGATCGTACAGCGTTATTAGAACAGCTTCCTCAAGATATCGTACGGCAGCTTCTTCAGTTTTTATCTCCTCAAGAACGAGCAATTTCCATTAAGCTCTTGGGGTATCCTCCTGAAAGCGTCGGTCGTTTGATGACTCCTGATTATCTTGCTGTGAAGATGGAGTGGACGATAAAAGAAGCACTCGATTACATCAGGGAAAAAGGAAAAGATTCTGAGACAATCAATGTCATTTATGCCATAGACGACAATGGGATTTTAATCGATGACTTTCGAATAAGACAATTTTTACTCAGTCCTCTCGATATAAAGGTGTGTGATATCGCAGATCACAAATATGTCGCGTTGAAGGTAAATGACGACGAAGAAAAAGCAATCAATGTGTTTAGAAAATACGATAGAGTTGCTCTTCCCGTCATTGACGATCGAGGAATGCTCTTAGGGATCGTAACAATAGACGACATTCTTGAAGTTGCTGCAAAAGAAGATACGGAAGACATTCAGAAATTTGGCGGTATTGAAGCATTGCAACAGCCCTATATGGAAGTGCCCTTTTTTACCCTTATAAAAAAAAGAATCGGCTGGCTTTCCGTATTATTTATCGGAGAATCTTTTACAGCTACTGCTATGGGCTTTTTTGAAAATGAAATTGCAAAAGCAGTGGTTTTAGCACTTTTTGTTCCTTTGATTATTTCTTCAGGCGGCAATGGAGGCTCGCAAAGTTCTACATTAATTATCAGAGCAATGGCACTCGGCGAAATCACATTGCGCGATTGGTGGAAAGTGATGTGGAGAGAAATATTATCAGGGTTTTTTTTAGGAGCAGGGCTTGGTCTTATCGGCTTTTTTAGAATAATGGGCTGGAGTTTTTTTACAACTTTGTACGGCGAGCATTTTCTGTTAGTTGCAACGACGATTTTTTTTGCGCTCATTGGAGTTGTAATGTGGGGAACTCTCTTAGGGGCAATGCTTCCGATTTTATTAAAAAGATTGGGTTTTGACCCAGCCGTTAGCTCTGCACCCTTCGTTGCAACACTCGTCGATGTAACAGGACTTGTGATCTATTTCAGCGTTGCAATGGTTATCTTAAGGGGGACGCTTTTATAGTTATACGACAAAAGGTCCTTGAGAAAGTTGTGTAAGATCTGTATAGCCTTTATTCGTGATAAGAATAGAATTTTCGATTCGAATGCCGCCGACATCCGGTATGTATAATCCAGGTTCTATAGTTATTGCCATTGACGGTTGTAAAATTGTTTCATTTTGTATGTTTTGCTTTAAGTAGGGCGACTCGTGGATGTCAAGCCCTATTCCATGTCCAAGGCTGTGAAGAAAGTATTCTTCGACATTGTAGAGTCGAAAAAACAATCTTACCTCTTGATCGATGCTTTTTGAGCTTTGCCCTTGCTTACACATGTCTAATGCAAGAGATTGTGCTTTTTTAACCATGTTGTGAAGAGCGATAATTCGATGATGGGGTTTTCCAAAAAAAATGACTCGAGTCATGTCTGAGCAATAGCTTTCATAAACACAGCCAACGTCGACTAAGATGTGGGTGTTTTTTTGTAAGCGAACATTTTGAGGGCGGTAATGTGGCATTGAAGTGTTCTTGCCAAATGCAATTATTGGCTCAAATGAAAGTCTATCTGCACCATTTTCAAGGCAAAAAATTTCAAAACGCTTTGCAAGTTCTATTTCTGTAATTCCAACGTGAAGTAAAGATAGAAGGTGTAAAAAGCCATTGGATGCAATTTGAGCTGCTTTTTTTAGTTTAGAAATTTCAGATTTTTCTTTTTGCATTCGCAACTCTTCAAGAGGGTTGTCGATTGGGCAAAGACGTATTTTTGTGCCTCGAAAAGTCTTTTTTAATTCTGAATGCTTATGAACGCTTGTATGAATTGCATCAAAGTATAGAGCAGAAATTTTTATTTTAGACATGGCATTATCGAAAGTATCTTTGCTTTCACAAGGAATAGCTAACTTTGCAGAACACATTTCAAGATAGCGATTGTCCACAAAGAGTATAACTTGGTCAGAGGTTAAAAAAAGAGCGCCTTCTGATACTTTCACCCCTGTAAGATAGAAAATGTCTAAAGGACGCGATATGAGAACAGCATCCCACCTTTTATTCTTTAGTAGCTGTTGAAATTTCTGAATGTGCTTCATAAAAATACTTATATTGTAAAAAATTTGGCTAAATCATTTGGAATAAAGGGAGCAAGAATTTTTGCCCCTCTGGGATCAAAAAATGGGTTACTCAATGCAAGAAGTCGTTCAATAAGCAAAGATGCAGTATCATGACAAATGGGGAGTTTTAATGAGATTTTTTTCGAGAGTTTATTTTTATATTCAGAAAAACTCTCTTCTTTTAAGAGATCTGAAAAAAAATTCTCAATTTCTGTTTCGTCAAACCCAATAGGGACTCCCTCTATAAGAAGGGTGTTTTTTGCAAATTCGCGTATGATAAAGCCCGATAGAGAAAGTTCAGAAAGTTTTGATTGAATCCGGTCAAATTCAGATAAGGTAAGGTCTATGCATTTTGGAACGAGGAGATGTTGTGATTCAATAGCATCTTTTTGCGAGAGTTTTTCAAAAAAAATGCACTCATGTGCCTTCTTTGCATCTACGAGAAAGGTGTTTTCAGAAAAACCTGTAATGGTTGCTTCAATGAAAATGTATTGCCACACTGTTGCAAGTATTTTAAAAGGCTTTTCATCGAAAAATAAGCTTTGCTCTTGAAATTCTTGCTTTGGACTAAAATCTTTTTGTGCATATGTGTACGATAAGCTAAAATTGTAAGAGGGAACTTGTAAAGATGGCGGCTCTTTATACTGCTGAGGGATAGAAAACAGGGCCTCGGATGTTGCAATGGTGCAGGCTTTTTTCAAATCATCTTCTTTGAAAAATCGAATCTCTTTTTTTTGTGGATGGACATTTACGTCTATTTGATCGACAGGTCCTTGTAAAAAAAGAATAAATAACGGATGTCTTGTAGAATCAATAGTTGTGCCATACCCATCTTTTACTCCATAAGAAATTGCAAGTGACGTAATTGGTCGCATATTTACGAAAAGATACTGACCTGTCCTATTTGATTTAGAAAGTTCAGGGATTCCTAAGTATCCTTCGATATTCCAATCCTCGTGGGAATACGATACAAATTTGAGCTTTGTCAATATCTCATTTCCAAGGACATCGCCAATCCTTTTTTTTCGAGTATCGTCTTTATGCACCTGAAAAAAAAGCTCTTTTCTTCCATCGATGTAGAGTTCAAAATGAACGTCAGGATGACAAAGAGCTATAGTCGATACAGTTTTTACAATCAGGCCTTCATCTGAACTTTTCGACTTTTGGAATTTTCTTCGCACGGGGACATTGTAAAAAAGCGACCGAACCTCTATTTTCGTGCCTTTTTCGTTAAGAGCTTTTCCATGGGATTTGATTTTTCCTCCTTCTGAAAAAACATAGCTGCTATCGGAATGATCTTCATATTTCGTAAATAGTCGAAAATCAGAGATTGCAGAAATTGAAGATAGGGCTTCTCCTCTGAATCCAAAACTTTGAAGGCAAAACAAGTCGTCGATTTTTGTTATTTTTGATGTCGCATGTCGCTCGACACATAAAAGTGCATCCTCTAAGGTCATGCCAGACCCATCATCGGCAATAGAGATGAGTTCCCTCCCTCCTCCGACGATTTCGACTATGATCTTTTTTGCTTTTGCATCGAGGCTATTTTCAATAAGTTCCTTTACAACACTTGCCGCATTTTCAACGACTTCTCCTGCTGCAATTTTATTTATCGTTAGAGAATCGAGAAGCTGCACCTTATTGGCCATAAATTCCTTTTAGATTTTACTTTGGTGTAATTCTACGATTTTCGTCGCATAGATTGCATCATTAAAGAAAATTGAGTATCCTCATTCTTATGGACTTACTTCATAAAGCAACAGAAGTTGCAAAGATTTTACACGATCACTGCTTTATTGCTCTTTTTGCAGGAGGCTTTGTTCGTGATTTACTCTTGTCTAACCCATCTGACGATATCGATATTGCAACCAATGCAAGCCCAGAACAAATTTGTTCCTTATTTGAAAAATGCATTCTTGTCGGCGCCCAATTTGGAATCGTGATGGTCATCTATCGAGGACATAAATTTGAAGTATCGACGTTTCGTACAGATGCCTTATATGTCGATGGCAGAAGACCTACGAATGTAGAACTCCATGGAGATCCAGAAGAAGATGCAAAAAGACGCGACTTTACCATTAATGGAATGTTCTACAATCCTTTGGATAAAACGATAATCGATTACGTCGGAGGAAAAAAAGACTTAGAACGTGGAATTGTACGAGCAATCGGAGATCCGGTTTCCCGTTTTAAAGAAGATCGCCTGCGGATGATCCGCGCAGTACGGTTTGTTGCACGCTTTAATTTTGCTCTTGATCCGAAAACAGAAGATGCGATTAAAACTTTTAGCCATACGATTCTTCCTGCAGTTTCAAAAGAGCGCATTTGGTCTGAGTTTGAAAAAATGAATCTTTTTAAATGTCTTGATCGATGTTTACAGCGCATGGCAGATTTTAGTCTCTTAGGAGCACTCTTTGATCCTTTAAAAGGAAAGCATTCAGATTTTGTAAAAAGGCGGCTCAAAGGAATTGATACTATTTCTGAAAAGATTCCCGTTATTTTACATCTTGTGCCCCTATTTGATGACGATGCTTATATTCTTACTCTTCCTGATTATTTAAAAACTTCGAGCGAAGAAAAAAAATGGATAGAGCTTTATCTACAAATAAAGCATCTAAAAAAAATGAAACACCCTTTTGAAGATGAGCTTTTATGGGTTGAAATCTTGGCAAATCATCGCGCAAGAGCATGTATTGAAGTTCTTGTCATGAAACAGCAAAAAAACGACCTCGAATTTATAAAAAATGTGCGACACTTGGAGATGGAATTGCTCTTTTACATTGAATGCCAGCATGCAAAGAAATGGTTTTTTGGAGCAAAAGACTTAAATGAACTCGGCGTTCATCCCGGAAAAGAGATGGGAAAAATAATTCATTTTGCAAAAAGGAAAGCAATCGAATTGCGCATCGTCGATAAAGAAAAACTCATGAAGGAGCTTTTGAAATTCATCCCCTATGAAAAATGAACTTATAAATTATTTTCGAAAACTTCGTACAGAATCTGATTTTAGAGCGCAGGAAAAAAAGGTTATTCTGGAAGGAAAAAATTGCATTCTCGACGTAGCAGCACGACATAAGCCCTTGAGAGTTATTTCGACAGAACCTGTTGATGTTCCTTGCGATGAGTTTATATTGATTCCAGCACATATGTTTAAAAAAATTTCAGGAGTAATGCATCCTGAAGGAATGCTTGCTGAATTTCCAATGCCAACAAAAAATCTTTCTAAAGACATGAAAAGAGTTTTGGTTCTCGACAGAATTCAAGATCCAGGAAACCTTGGCACGATCATTCGCACAGCTTGTGCCTTTTCATGGGATGGTATATTGCTCTTAAATGGAACATGTGACCCTTTCAACGATAAAGCTATGCGAGCTGCAAAAGGAGCAACTTTTGAGATTGCGATTCAAAAAGGCACATGGCAGGATGTTTCATCGTTGTGTGAAGATAAAAACTTTACGCTTCTCGTCACAAGAGTTGAAGGAATACCGATTGAAAAAATGGAATCTAAAGGAAAGATACTCCTCGTTCTTGGTAATGAAGCGCAAGGGGTGATAATACCTCCTTCTATTGAACATGCTGATGTGACAATTCCAATGAAGGGAGCCATGCAATCTTTAAACGTTTCTCAAGCATGTACTATTTTTATGTACGAGCTTGCAAGGAGATCTCATGGGTAAAAATGACGGTTCTGATTCCTTTATTCATTACGAAGAAAGTGATTTTTTTAACATTCGAAAAGATGCAAGACAAGAACGCAGGCTCATTTCTCGTAAAGATAGATCTAAGTTCAAAAAGACAGACCAAGAACAACGAAAAAAAAGAGAAGAACCTTTAATCTTGAGGGAAGATCTCAATGTTGGATTAATAATTAATATACGCTCACAAGATATAACCGTATCTTCTGAAAATGATCTTTATACCTGTACGTTGAGAGGGGTTCTCAAAAAAGAAAATGTACAGAAAAAAAATCTCGTCATCGTTGGTGATAAAGTTCATTTTCAAAAGATTGACGAAACTCAAGGAGTTATTGTCGATGTTTGTACAAGACATAGCGTTTTGAGTAGATCTGACCCACTCGACCAAAAAAAAGAACATCTTCTCGTTGCAAATGTAGATCAAGTATTTATTACTGTTTCCTGTATAGATCCTCCATTAAGACCTGCAATAATCGATCGTTATCTCATTGCTGCCCAAAGAGGAAATGTACAACCAATTATCATCTGCAATAAAATTGATCTTCTTGATATAGCCCGAGATGAAAGAGCAAAAGATCTTTTAGAAGAATGTAAAAAAATCTATCAGAATCTCGGGATTCAATTCTTGGAAACAAGTACGTCTTCGAACATCGGTATTGAAAAAGTAAAAGCGCTTATGAAGGACAGGATTTCTGCTTTTTGTGGTCAATCCGGTACTGGAAAATCATCGATTTTGAGTCTTATATTAGGGCATCCTCTTCGAGTAGGAAAAACTGTTCAAAGAACAAAAAAAGGGGCTCATACGACGACTTTTGCAGAACTTTTCCCCATTCCTCAGGGAGGATGGTGCGTCGATACCCCTGGAATCAAAAGTTTTGGAGTATGGAAACTCGAACCAAGTCAAGTGCGCAAATTTTTTCCAGAATTTGAAGAGCTTTCCTCAGAATGCCAATTTCCAGATTGTTCTCATCGAGGAGAAAAAGGCTGTGCTCTTGAAAAGGCTTTAGAAGAAAGGAGAATTTCTCCTTTGAGGTATGAGTCTTATTTAAGTCTCCTCTCCAGTGTCGAAGATAAACACTTGAGAAGATAATTCAAATATTTAATAAAGCTATCGAAATAATATGATTCTTTACCAAAACATGCGTTCGTGTGTAGAATGGCAAACATACGTTTAGAAATAAGGTGATGAAATGACTGCCTTTTCAGATACAGCCCCAACATCTACGAAAAGAACCTTCTTTTCAAAGACTGCAAAAGAATATTTAAAATTATTTTACGTTTTCTTTGCAGGATTTGTCCTTTGGAATGCTTTTCTTCCAGAAGGCCTTACAGAGAAAGGCTGGCATCTTTTTCTCATCTTTATAGGAACTATTGGCGCAATTATTTTAAAACCCTTACCCATGGGCGCTATTGGTATTATCAGCATAGGTGTTCTTTGCGGGACAAAAACGCTCCCTTTAAAAAGCGTTCTTGAGGGTTTTGCCTACGATCAAATATGGCTTATCGTATTTGCATGTTTCCTTGCTCGAGGGTTTATAAAGACAGGGCTTGGGCGAAGAATTGCGTATGGCTTTATATCTCTTTTTGGTGGAACTCCCTATGGAATGAGCTATGGACTCACCTTTTCTTCATTTTGCATGGCCCCTCTCATACCAAGTAGTACAGCAAGAACCGGGGGTGTTATTCTTCCTGTTTTAGAATCAATTATTCAAGTGTTGTCCGGAAAAAAAGAAAAATCTCACATCGATGCTCATAAAGCACATCAAGTCTCATCATTTTTAACGATGGTCGTGTTTCATGCATCAGTTATTACCTCTGCAATGTTTCTTACTGCCAATGCTGGAAATCCCATCGCTGTCAAATTTGCACAAAACGTAGGGATCGATATTTCATGGATGTCTTGGGCAAAAGCCTCTATCGTCCCAGGAATCGTCTCTCTCATTTTGCTTCCTGTTTTCTTGCGAAAATTTTTTACATGCGAAGTAGAAGATGCAGAACAAATTCGCCTTCATGCCAAGTCAGAATTGCATTCCATGGGAAAAATGACACTTTCTGAAAAAATTCTCATTGGCGTTTTTGTCATGCTCTTGGTTCTGTGGTCCTGCGGGAACGTGATTAATGTCCATGCAACAGAAGCGGCTCTCTTCGGAGTTGGCATCCTCCTTATTGCAAAAGTACTGACCTGGAATGATCTTTTAAAAGAAGATATGGCTTGGGATACGTTTATCTGGATGGCAGTATTAGTTATGATGGCATCGGAGCTTCAAAGTCAAGGCGTTATCACTTGGTTTACAGATTACATCGTCAAAATTGTTCCAGCAATCGATTGGCCTTTCCAGGTTCTTTTATTGGGACTTATTTATTACTATAGTCATTACTTTTTTGCCAGTATTACAGCACATGTAAGTTCTATGTATGGGCCATTTTTAGTCGTCTGTCTTGTTTCAGGAGCTCCTGCTCTTTGGACGGCATTATTCTTAGCTTTTTTAAGCAGTCTCTTCGGCGGTCTTACCCATTATAGCTCGGGGCCTGCTCCCATTCTTTATTCCCAAGGGCATGTCGATGTCAAGACCTGGTGGAAGATCGGCATTATATCAAGTGTCTTCTATCTCGTCATATGGATCGTTATCGGTGGCGCG
The DNA here is from genome assembly GCA_039806815.1 of Parachlamydiales bacterium. Taxonomy (GTDB): domain Bacteria; phylum Chlamydiota; class Chlamydiia; order Chlamydiales; family FEN-1388; genus JBDHQC01. The sequence continues at coordinate 2,518 of JBDHQC010000027.1, read as the reverse complement.
TGGTGGAAACTTATAGGTCTTGTTTAAAAAACGTTGCAAATTTTTTTCTCATCCTGAACAGTAAGTTTTTAGATTGGGTGTGAAAAAACTATGAGCGATGAAGAAATACAAGAAGAAGATGAAAAACTTCAAAAATGCCTTGATTTAGCTGCAGAAGCAATATCGAGTTTTATTTTTCGACAAAAGACAGAAAACACTGGAATTTTGCCGCCAAAACTCATTCACGATCAAATTCACAAAGACGTCCGAAAGGGTCTTGGAGTAATATTCGATAAAATTAAAAATGGAATGCACCATCTTTTGCATTTTCTGATAGAGCTTTCCAAAGAAGATCCGCATATATTATCCGATCAAACAAAATCAGATCTGTGTCAAATGGCAGCAATTGCTTCTGTAATGTCAGATCATCCTCAAGAATATTGCTACATATTAGAAAATAATAAGACATTGCAAGGAATTTTTGGACTTACTGATGAAACTCTTCAAAACCTTTATAAGGCAGCAAAGTATATCTATGAGCATCAGCATTATCTCGAGGCTGCTTCTTCATTTGCCGTATTGACTTTAGTAAACCCAAATCACCACGATTTTTGGGAAGGCCTTGGAAATAGCGAATATTTTTGTAATAATTATGAAGCAGCACTCATGTCTTATGCGATGGCAATACAAGTAAATCCTGAAAATCCGATGTATCACATGTATTCTGCTCGTTGTTATGAAAAAATTTCCGACTTTTCCAATGCAATCAATGCGCTTGATCTTTGTCTTATGGTCATTAAACAAAAGCCGGAATTTGAAAAATGGCAACAAAAAGTAATCGAATATAAAACAGAGCTAAAAGGAAAGAAATAGGAGGAAAAAATGACAGAAGGGACAGGTAGTATACGACCAAAAGTTCCGGATGAATTTCTCAAAGGGCCAAAGCATTCATCGAAAGGGATCAGTTCTGTGATCGATGATTTAATGAAACAATTGCCAAAATTTCAATCAAAACCTTCCAAACTTGATTCATCTCTTTATTCAGGAGTTGTACAAAATGCAACTCCAACAAGTAGGCTAAAAAAACTCGAGGATTCTTTGACAAATGAAGAAATAAATTCTGTTACGAAGGGATTTGTTGCAAGTTTTTCAGTTCTTGCAGAATCAAAAGGCGTAAATAATGAATTAATAGAACTAGGGCTTCAAAGAATCGGTGCAATAGAAGGAAAATTGACGTCGGGTATTGCAGGGATTGCTATTGAACAAGTCAAAAGCTCTGGGAAAAAATCATCGACAAAAGAGCAGTTTGAAGCAAAAACAACAGGGCAAATTCGGGCAGGGCTTGGACTTATTGCAACAGGAACAATGAGAGCATTTGTTTCCGGAATTCCAAAAGAGCGTTTTCAAAACTTTAAAATCTTGTCAGAAAAACACGACATAAAAAAAATAGATCAAGGCGCTGTTCAAGATCGTTTTAAAGGAATTCATCCTTAAAACTGTGCTCCTCACATAGTACCTTTGTGAGGAGTTTGACTATAATTTACCAAAATTTTGCTTTTTGGAAAGCATTTTGGATTTTATTGCGAGTAAAGGTATTTATCGCATCGCCAACCCTTTTATCAATTTTTCTCATTAATTTTGATGTTATCTTTGCAAGTCGAATAAACCGTTGAGGAGACAAAGAGTTTCGAAAGTAGCTTTTATGAGTTTCAAATTTTACTTTAAATAAATCTGCATAATATTGAAGATCTTCAGACTGTAGACTTGAAGCTTTATCCTTTATGTCAGTAAGGCTTTTTGTGAAAAGATCCAGAAGGTGTTTTTCCAGTTTTTTTAATGCATCTTTTGGGTTGAAACCAGATTCTAAAGTTTTTTCATCTCGTATTTGATCTTCTATAATTTTTTTCAAGTCAGATTGCGCGTCAGAATACTTGACTGGAGTGCCATTTATTGTGACTTTGCCGCCAGAAATAGTTATCAATTGATTTCCTTGATTATTCTGGATAATATTAGCCGAGCTCGAAAAGATAAATGTTCCCTGATTTAATGAATGGCTGTTTTGGACTGATACCTTCTTTCCGTTAACATAACACTCACCATTTCTCATATGCATAGAGATCCCTTTTGATGGGAGATTTTCTTTGTGAAATTTCTGAGAAATCTCTGTAAGTGGTCCAATTATTTGTTTCCATATGCTTTTCAACACAGTCTGCTGCACAGGGATAAATTGCTTGGAAGTAGCATCAATAGAAGAAGTGCTTGCTTCTGAAAAAATTTGCACAAGCAATTCATCTGGCAAATCTTGAAGAGTTTTAACTGGATTTGTCATATTATTTTATTTCCATATTTTAAATTAGTAAAAATCCCCGCAGCAAGCTGCGGGGCATTTATTTTTTAGAAAAATCCTAGTCGGTCTGGATGGTCATTTTTCTTTTGTTTATGCAACCTTTTATATGACTTATCTTCCTGACCTTGCTTTTTCACGTAATTACATATCTTTTCTTCATCACCATGCTTACCAACAGTACTTATAAAATAT
>JBDHQC010000168.1:0-3488 GCA_039806815.1 Parachlamydiales bacterium | reverse complement strand
CCGGTGCAAGCGTTTTAATAGTCTTACCAGTCTTGCAGCACTATTTAGGATTTACTCCAGAAATGATCAGCGTTTTAACGACGATCTACATTTTGCAAGACTCATTTGGAACTTGTGCAAATGTACTCGGAAACGGTGCTTTAGCTTTGATTATTCAACGCGTATTTAACAGTGTAAATAATCTGCAGCACAAAGTAGAAGGTTTACTTGCGAGACGCTGATATAATTCGATTGTAGTTTATTCTGTAATCATGGTAGTTTCTTTTTTAATTTTTTAAGACGAGATTATCATGCAGATTAAAAAAACCACACTCGTACTTTTTGTGCTTTTGTTATTTATACAAGGTATGATTGTCGCTTCAGAAGTTAGTATGAGTCGTTTGTTAGTAAGTATTCATCCAGATGCAGCTTTTTCATCAACAGATTTTGCAAAAGTATCACAAGCAAGACTTGTATCCATTGACCCAAGAAATCCATACAAGGCGTTACAAGACGTTTTTCTCGATAAACCTTTTGTCGTTCTTTCAGATCATATTGACCACATTGATAAAGGATGGGGATCGAGTGTTTTAAAGCATCTTTCTGAAAGATATGGATATCGTTTAGTTATTTTTAAAGATGAAACGTTAGACGAAGCGATAAAGATAGCTCAGCACTTAGTTACCAATAATCCGAAATTTAGTAGTGAGCTGGTGCAGCTTACTGTAGATGAAGCCACTCGATTATATGTCTTAATGGGTAAGATAGATAAAGTGCTTTGCAATAATAATGTGAAGTATTGGGCAGGAAGGGAAACTTTGCTCGGAGCAGTCAGACATAAAGGCTTAATGCCCTGGGATGACTACTTGCATCTTTTTATTTTAGATTCTGATGAAGAAAAATTAAAGAATGCAATGAGTGAGTTTGAAAAAGAGGGACTTGTTTTACATTCGTATTTCAAAGATTTTTATAAAGTTTGTGAAGAAGACGGTCTTCCATTGGAAGATCATTTCAATAACTCAGGCCCGCTTCCATTTCGCTATCCTGCGGCTAATATTTTTGTCATGACTTTAGAAAAACGCAATGAAGTAAACGATGTCTATGTTCATCGCTCCTTCAATTTCTATTTCAATTGGAATCACGATCGGTTTAAGTATTCACAGATTGAAAATATTCGTAGAGTTCCTTTTGGCCCAATTACAGTATCAATACCAGGATCTGCAAAAAAATATCTCAATCGGCTATATGGCACACCAAAGCATCCTGATCTATGGAAAACGCATTCATTTGAACTACTTTGGGATCATCGTAAGGAATATATGAATGATTATCAAGGAGCCGCTCTCGTTAAAGTTGATAACTTTATTACTTTGTGGGATAAGGACAAGTTCGATGCGAAGAAGTAACTTGTCATTTTGCAAGCCCATAATAGATTGCCATTGAGGGAGTAGTTTTAGCTCTTGTTTTTCAATTCTTTTTTTGTTTGGGTTCATGTATTTAAGATAGAACCTCAAATAATTATCCCTTAACCGATATTTACTCAAAAACTTATCACCAAATCAATAAAAACGATTTTGGTGATATGTAACGCGAGTTTTGGATAAGGAATAGGCTCTTTCGCGAGAGCCTATTCCTTATCCAAAACTCGTATCTTGCTATGAAAGCTTATTACCAAAATAGGAATTTATTTCCAGGAAATTGTGTATTTACTTGATTTCCTGATTTTGCTAAAATAAGAATGAATGTTGAGGAGTTTTTTATGCCAACAAAGATAATACCAAAGAGAAAAAAATCCCCCCCTTTAAAACCAAAAAAAGCACGTATTACAGTCGAATGTTCTCTTGAAGAAAGAAGAACGATTCGAATCATGGCTGCTGAACATGACCAAAGTATGAATGATTTTCTTCTGACATTAGTGGAAAAAGAAAAAAAAGCATGTCATTTTTGTGAAACTTATGGTCCAAGTGAAAAAACTATTAAGGTTATTGAGCAATTAGAGAAAGGAAAAAACATAGAAAAGTATTCATCATCTGAAGAATTTTGGGATTCATTCTACAAGGATGCAAATGACACTGAAAATTATCACCATTAAACAGTTTAAAAAAGATATTAAGCGGTTTTTGCATAAAAAACCAATTCTTAAAGAATTGGAAAGTGTTATAAAAAAATTGGCAAATGAAGAAATTTTAGACGCTCGTTTTAAAGATCACTTATTAATTGGAAATTGGGCAGGGTATAGAGAATGCCATATTCGCGGTGATTTGATTTTAGTTTACAAAATAGATAATGAGGAAAAAGCTCTCTACTTAGCAACTTTTGGTTCACACGCAGAAGTTCTTCGAATGTAGGTGCATATATTATAAGTCCAAAGCATCCTTTACCTTCTTCCCAATCCCAATAATTCTTTCTTTTGGCTCATTTGAAAAGACAAATCGAACGTAATTTTTTGCATTTTCTCCCCAGCCAATCATTGGAGTGGTTGCAATTTTTGCTTTTGTAAAGAGCTTTTCAGATACTAATTCAGAAGTGATTTCAAGGGCTTTTGCATCGAAAAGTAACGACCATCCTCCGTGAGGAGGAATTACAGGAAGGCCATTCAGCTCATAAAGCAAAGTGTCGCGACGTTCTTGCCATATTTTAAGAGCATCATTCAAGCCATCATCTTTTGCATTAAGTCCGCAAGCAACGCCTTTCATGCTGATTCCCGTTTGGCATACGACGTTCGATATGCTGACAAGGCCTATATCCTTCATAATTTCTTCTGGTCCTACAACCCAACCCACGCGCCATCCGATCATGCGAAGTTCTTTTGTCGCAGCTCCAACGGTAATCGTTCTTTCTTTCATTCCGGGAAATGATGCCGGGTGAATAATTGTTCTTCCGTCATACAGTATCTTTTCCATAGCAGCATCGTATAATAACCATGCATCAGTTGTTATAGACACGCGACAAACAGCTTCCCATTCATTTCGAGTAAGTACGTGTCCTGTGGGCATTGCAGGACTGATGAGGATCATGCGTGTTTTAGAATTTGCTTTTCGTTCAAGTGCTTGAATATCTAAGCTCCAGCCACTCGTAGACGGCATAAGGGGCACGAAAACTGGGATGCCTCCGGCAATGCGAATGCGATTGATTATACCTGCATAAGTCGGATCTGTGACAATGACTTCATCGCCCGGTTCTATCGTTGCAAGAAGGCAATTCAAAATGCCAGACATTCCTCCTGCTGTGATAATACATTGTGTTCGAAAGTCATAATCCACTCCGCATACTTTTGACACTCTTTGAGTTGCAGCTTTGCGAACTTTATCTTGTCCGAAGAATGGTAAGTAACTGTTGTTTTCATCAAATCCGATCGAGTTACGCGTCACGTCAATTGCGATTTGTGGGGGCTTTAACAGTTTTTCTTGATCTTAATCAAACTTGCTCATATATTATCAACCATGAGCAAATTACTTACCATTCGCGAAGCTGCTAATTTTTTAGGCGTATCTCCTCAAACTTTGAGA
>JBDHQC010000026.1:0-15579 GCA_039806815.1 Parachlamydiales bacterium | reverse complement strand
CAAATGGGAAGTCCTCCTAAAGATAAAGAAGATGCAATAAATAAACTGAATACACTTCTTGAAAAAATAAATAGAAATATGAATCCAAATCATAAAGATCATTTGGTTACACAAAAAGACTTTAAAAAAAATGCTGATGTCAAAAACTTAGCAGAATCAGTTAAAAAACTGAATGGTGATTATCAAAAGATTTTAGTAGAAGATCTCCAAATGGGAGTAGCAAAAGTCAAATTACTGATGCATTATATAAATGGTCAAATAGAACTAGGGGAAGAACTTCCTAAGAATAAAGGAGAAGCAGTTAAACAACTAAAGGATCTTGTTAATAATGTTAATGATAGAATCCGTGGAGAAAAGACGATTTTATTAAATTTGAAAGATGGCAAAGAGATTGTAAGAGGAGCCAAAAGGGAGATAAAAAGAGTTGAAAAAGAACTTAGTGAGTTAAACAATTTTGTACTATCAAAAACAAGATTAAATTTTTCACTCGAGAAATTTAAAGGACTATTTAAAATAGAACCACTTGAACACACCTCTAAAAACCTTGAATATTTAGGGTTTCGTCCACAGAAATCCAACATTAGTGCCTTTACATTAGTTTACTATACTTTTTTAAACGATATATCTACATTTTATAAGACTATTAACAATTTTCCTTCATTGACTATTGGTAGAAAATCAGCTTTTTGTAGTGTGATGGAAGCGCTTAGCCAAGACCAATTAATTGCCCTTTTAAAGATGCCAAGTCTTCAAGAAAAATCTGGTCCCGAAATACTTTCAGATCTTAAAAAAGAAAACCCAGAAGCATTTTCTAAATTAATTAGAGACACAAAAGATAATGGCTCCTTAATTGACTATATAGCTGAGAATAAAAAGTTTCCAGAAACTAGTTCCTCAGAAGCTGTTGAACCTTTAGAGACTGCTAAAAAAGAGCCCTCAGAAACAATCAAAGACCTCGAAAGACTTGGGTTTATTCTTGGAGTTACATCCGGTCTAAGTGACGCCGAAATAGTCATGAATACATTTACAAGTAATATTTCGAGGTTTCAGGATATTGTCCATACATGGAATTCGATGCAAAAAGAAGAGCAAGCTTTATTTCATGATATGATATTACTTCTTTCACCTGAGCAGGTAGTTCAAGTGTTTAAGACCCCCAATGAAGAAGGCCGCACAGCAATCCAACTGCTATCTGCTCAAAAAAGAGAAAATCCTGAACTAGTAGAGGCATTCTTAAGTCAAATCCATGGTCGTGCTGAGATTGGAAACTTGATACTTTCGCATGAAATAGTACAAACATTAGAAGATGAACATGAAATTCAAGAGGTTAAATCTTTAGAAGAAGCTGTAGAAAAAGCGAAAGAAAATTCATATACACAAAATGTATACAAATTCCCTACCGAAAGAGGTATAGAAATCGCGTTTCTATTCAAACCTTCTGAATACCGACCCAATTCTACTCCAATGGTGAGCATAGAGTTGCCTGATAATGGACATGTCCCAATCTTTAGAGATGATGAGGATGCATATAGTTCTGGCAGGTCAACCTTTTTAGATGATTATAAAACGTTTGAGAAACGTTATATGGAGACATTTGAATCAGAAGAAAGTGAGGAATTAGGTACAGTACCAGAAAAATCTCAACCTGATGTACCAATCCAAGAAAAACTAAATGAAGCCCTTAATCGTGATAGACTAGACTTGAAAGAAATCAGAAAGCTAATAGAACAAGGTGCTGATGTTAATAGTAAAGACAATTATGGTGTTCCCCTCTTACATTTAGCAGTTACGGAAGATGGAGAGCTTGGGGAATTGATTATTGAAAAAGGTGTAGATGTTAATCAAACTGATGCTCATGGGCATACAGCAATAGAATGGTATCTTCGATACAACGAAAATCCCGATGTAACTTTTGTAAAATCTCTTATTAATCATGGAGCTAATATTACTCCTGCAAGTTTAAGTTTTATTTTTAAAACTTTTGAGGGAAGTGGCATAACAAGAGAAAACATTGATGATGCAATTGCGAAAGAACGACTCAACCAAAACACATTGATTGTATTAAAGGAACCAGATTCTAGTGATCGAACAATTGTACGAGTTCTAGATGGCCAGAAAAAAGAAATGAAACTTACTCAAGGTGAAACTGGCTTTAAACTTATCCGTGGTGACGATATAACAGAAATTAACACATTACAAGACTTAAATGTTGTCCTTGATTTGGAGAACGTTCGACCACCAGTTGTACCTCGTGAAAAAAAACTTCCCCGACCACCTTCTTCAAGTACAAAACCACGTACTCAAGCACAGCCAGCAGCTCCAACAACAGAAAAAGGTCCAGGAAAACTTGATAAAAAACTTCTTGCAGGTTTTGAAGGGTTGTTTGGTTCACCTAAGCCGCCTCCTGGAAATACTTAAAATGGATTTATAAAATTATAACGACTCATACATTGTTCTATGAAAAATAAAAATTGGAAAATCAAACTATGTATAATAAATTTTGTAAATAATAATGAATGTAGTATGAATTAAAATATAAGTTATGAACTAACTAAGGATATATATGACTACATCAAGTGTTACAGATCACAATCCAAGTTTCGATCCGATTATCCGAGACACTGAAAAAGCCCAGGCTCTTGTTAAGTTTATTCAAGGTACTCTCAAAAAAGAAGATTTTGCCATTGGTCCTAATAAATTGGGAAAAGCTCCAAAAAACAAAGAAGCTGCAATTAAAGAACTGAACAAACTCCTCGACAAAATCAACAAAGAGATGCGGCCGGAAAGTAAGATATTAAAAAAGGTAGAAAATGCTACGACTTCAAAAGAGTATATTGATTTAAAAAATACTATCACAAAAGTAAATGCTGATTATAGAAAAACGATATTAGTTGATGTTCAAATGGGAATAACTAAAGCAAAAATGCTTTATTATTTCATTAAAGGAGAATTAGATGAAGCAAACTATGCTGGTAAAGATATACCAAAGAATAAAAAAGAAGCAATCAAGGAACTCAATGAGGTTATTAAACAAATAAATACTAGAATCTTAGTAGAGGCAAACCTTCTTGGAAAATCTGGGATAGAGATTGATGAAGAATTTGACAGAGATCTTAAGAGTTCTGAAATTGAGCTAGGTAGGATTAATAAAGCCTTAAAAGAAGATAAAATTACATCGAGAGGTTTCAAACTTGCACAACTCTTACTGCAACACAACATAATTGCACCTCGAGTTTCATTGAAACCGAGAATTGGACGAGAAGAAATTCAAGCCCCATCAATAACAGTTGAAGAGCATAGAGGGCCTCAAAATGCTTCAGAAGCATTTAAATACTTTGGACAAATTGTTCCGGATGAGTCTCGTTCGTTGCTTGCTCATGTAGTAGCAAATTGGTCATTGATGACAAAAGAACATCAAAACGAATACAAAGAATATATGAAGCTTCTTTCGAAAGATCAATGGATTGATCTCTTAAAAGAAAATGCCATTGATGGAAACTACAGCATTTCATTATTGAGTATAGTTCGAAATGATCGTAAGACATCTGAGATTATGAGTGTCGTACTGGAAGCTTTTAAAGACGATCCAAAAAGCTTAGATAATCTTATTTCAGAAAGTAATTTACAATTCTTTACCTCCACAAATCCACAGGGTACTCAACCCAATACTTCGCAGTTTCTCGTATTAGCTTCAAATTGGGATAATGAGAAACAAACAAGATTCGTGAACATGATGATTTCACTTTCTTTGGATCAATGGAAAGAATTACTTTGCACTGAGACTTTTGATGAAGGAAACAAAAAAGTATCACTCATACAAAAGTTACTAAATGATCCTACTATTTCTCCAAATTTTTTAAAAGTAATTGATACGGCACTAAATCGAATACAAGATGGGCTTAATCTTGACAAGTTGTCTTCAGAATTAGAATATGCACACCCTCTTCCTCTTCCACGTCTTGCTTTTATTGACATTAAGAGAGAATTATCTCCATTTTCTCCTAAGGGACTCAATAAAACAAATGTAGAAAGACTCGTTCAACTAGCAAAAGAAGAAAATGCGAATACGGCATTTGTATTAAAAGAGGAAGATTCAGAAAACCGCATAATTTATCGCGTTCGCAATGGCAATGTACAAGCGATGACACTTGTTATAGGGGATAGAGAAACTCTTTTAAAGATAAATGATGAACCCGAATCCAGAAAGGTCAAATCAATTAAGGAACTTAAGGATTTACTTGATCTCAGCTCTATTTCAGCACCTCCCTATCCAATACGTGGTCCAGAAGTTGCTCCTAGAGAACATCGAAGAAAATTAGATGAACCATTCGAACTAGAGCTGCCAGAGGTTCCTTCCTTAGATGAGGAAGGAAAGTTAGAAGAACCTGAGATGGCGCTTTTTGCAACGTTGCAAAAGAATCCGGATGCCGTGTTTGAAGTTATCAGAAAGCAAGACGAAAATGGAAGAACGTTCTTACATACAATTGCAATGAATGAGGTAGAGAATAAAGAAGGGATGGAGAAATTTCTGTATGCATTATTAGAGAACTTGACAAGTCAGCAATTACAAGAGTTGATGCAAGCAGAAGATAATGAAGGATGTACTCCTCTTCAAAGAGCAATTCAGGGAAATAATCTTTTCATAACGAAGATGTTATTAGAATTTCCTTTCCTTGATGTTAGGAGGACAGAACCACTTGGAAAGACGCTAATGCATATTGCCTGTGAGACGCAACAACCAGAAATGGTGCAAGTTTTGTTAGATAATTTGACAACAACCCAGTTGAAATATCTTCTCAATACAAAAGATAAGGATGGCTATCCTCCTTTACATATAGCAGCTCAATCTAACAATCTCGTCATTACGAATATGCTTTGTGGTCTTCCCTATGCAGATGTAAATATCAGAGGAGGACCTCTTGGATTGACGCCATTGCATATTGCTTCTCACTTCGGAGACATGGAATTAAGTCAGGTCCTCATAGAGCGCGGAGCTCAAGTAAATTCAAAAGACGATAGAGATGTAACTCCTTTTGGGTGGGCAGTTGCCAATAAAAACAATGATGTTGCTTTATACTTAATACAAGAAGGAGCAAAGCTTGTATTTGAAGATAATTCTACAGTATTACATCTCGCAGTCCGCGAAAATGATGTTGATCTTGTCAAAGTGATGATTGAAAAAGGACTTGTAGATATAGAAGCAAAAAATGATGCAGGTGAGACAGCTCTTGATATTGCTCGAAGAAACAATAACACGGAAATTGTCAATTATATCAAAGGAAAATTAAGCTTAATAAGTGTTGAAGAAGAAGGTGAGCCCGAGCCAATAGAAGAAGAAATAGAGATAGAAGAAGAAATAAAAGCCCCTCTAGAAAATAGGATCGAAGCAAAAATCTCAAAGGTTAATGAAACGTTGAAAAGTGATCCCGATGAAGCTGTGCGACAATTGACAGAGTCTGATGAAAACGGAAACACATTTTTGCATTCAATGGCAGCGTATAGGGATAAGCCCCTTCCTTCAGAAACACTCAAACAGTTCTTTATTTCCTTAAGTACTTTACCTCCTGAAAAGTTAAAACTCGTACTAAACAAAAGAAACAATAATGGCGTTGCTCCCTTACATTTGGCAGTGCAACTGAATAATCGCGAGATGATAAATCGACTTATTACCACGCCTAATGTTTATATTAATAGCGGGACTTTAACTGGAAGTGAAACGGCTTTACATTTAGCTGTTATGGTAGGAGATGTGGATGTAGTAAAAAGTTTACTCGAGCATGGAGCAAATTTGAATCAGTCAAATAGACTAGGTGTAACTCCTTTGCATAGAGCTACACAAACAAATAATGTAAAAGTTGCAGAATTTCTTCTAGGAATACCCGGCATCCTTGTCGATAAAAAGACAACACTTGGAGCTACAGCCTTACATAATGCCATATATGGAGGAAATGTAGAACTCGTCAAGAGCTTGATCGACCATGGCGCTTTAGTTAACCTTCAAAATAACCTGGGTGTAACTCCTTTGCATCTTGCTGTTATGTATGACAAAAAAGAAATAGTAGCTTACTTATTAGAGAAAGGAGCAAACGCAAGTTTAGTAAATACAAACCATGAAACCCCGCTCGACGTTGCAATTAGAGAAAATAAGGTAGAACTTGCCTCATTGATTGAAGAGCAGCTGCGTTCAAAAGGCATTGGAGAAAAAGCAGCACCGAAAGTCCTTCCACCAGTTCCTCAAAGAAGAAAAAAAGGCATCTCAGAAAGAGCTTCTAAAATAAGTGAACAATCTATTACAAAAGCTACAGCTTCAGAAAGAAAAGGCCCATCTCCATTAATCGGTCGTCCTTTACCAAAACCTCCCACTAAGGAAGAAGTAGCAGAAGAAAAACGCGCCCCTGAAAAGGCTGTAACGGAAAAACCACTAGGGAAAAAAGCAGTTTCAGAAAGACTAACTTCTAAGATTGTTAGTGAAACTACCCCTTCTACAAAACCTTCAGCTTCAGTCAGAAAAGAAACTGAACGTCCATTACCACCGCTCCCTCCAATAATGACTCCAATATCTAAGGAAGAAGTGGTACAGCCAAAACCAGAGGAAGCTATTTTTGAACCACCTCCCTCTCAAGCACCTCCACCTCCACCTCCACCTCCACCACCACCTCCTCCTCCACCATCAGCAGAACCATTGCCAAAACCAGATGTAAAGAAAGATGAGACTATTGCCGCGGAATTGCCCGCTTCAACTCGGCAGGAGGAGGAAACTGCACCAGTTTCAAAAGCTCAAGAAATACTATCTGCTGTTGCCGACAGAATTAAGCCTCAACCTTTGGGTGAAGTGAAAAAAGATGTTGATGAGGAAGATTGGGATGTTAATGCTGCAGATGTTCTTGAAGATGTCAAGTACGACATTGAGCGCGATAAAAAAACACAAGAAGAAGCTGTAAAACAAGCAGAACAACTTGCTCCGCAAGTTGTTCAAAAGGTTTCTTCTGTAAAATCAAAAGATGATATTTTCTCAACATTAACAACTGGATTAGAAACCGGGACTTCTCTTCTTGAAGTTTCATCCCTTGAAGATTTAACAAAACTTAAACCCGCAAATAGGTCCTCTATAATGGCAATAGTTATAAAACCAGAACGTATACCAGACGTCCAAACACTTAACAGTATTATTAACACAATATGCATGTCATGTAAGAACCTTGAGGTTCTTAAAGTAAGCGGTTTCAACCTCAAAACCAGTGACCTTGATCTACGAGGACTTGGTAAACCACAGAGTCTAGAAAAGCTAAAACTTCTAGATTTTTCTAATAATCAATTTGGAAATGACATCATAACAAGGATTGCAGTATACAAGAATTTAGAAGTGCTGGATCTATCAGGTAATAAATTAGTAGGAAATCTACCAGATAATATCGGAGAGTTGGAAGGCTTACAGATGCTCAGTCTCGATAGAAATCAAATAACAACGTTGCCTGAAACAATAGGAAATCTTACAAAATTAGAAACCTTAACAGTAAATAATAATCAATTAGAAACATTGCCATCTACAATAGCTGATCTAAAAGAACTTAAAAAACTAGAACTTAAAAGTAATCAATTTAAAGAATTTCCATCGGATTTATCTAAATTAGAATCATTACAGGTCTTGGATTTAAGTGAGAGTCCTATTGAAGGAGAGATTCCGAATCCAAATATTTTCCCCAATATGCAAAATTTCATGGGTCAAGAAATAAGTCATGCTGAAAAAACAACTACTACTGAAATAAAAGTAGAAAAACCGAGAATAATGTATGATGAAATAACAGGAGCATTTAAAGCGCTCGGAAGACGACCTGGAAAGCCCAAAAAAGGAGAATGACCTGCCTTTTTATAAGTCCTTGATACAAAATCAAATTTATGCCACATGTAAGGTGTAACATAATTTTTTGAGGATTATGTCATGACTTCAGTTGGTGGTGTAGGATCTAAAGAGATTTTTAATGATTTATTGGTAGAAACTGCAACGGCAAAATTGCTTGTTCATTATTTGAACCGTTCCAAGACCGGAATAGAAGCAAAAGATTTACAACGAAGTAAACAAGCCTTTGATGCCCTAGGTGTAAAAGTTCCAAAAAATGACAAAGAAGCTTTAGCACTTCTCAACAAACTCATCCTTAAAATCAATACTGCTATTCATCCGCAGGGTAAAGAAACTGTAATTTTCAATGAAATGAATGCAGAAAATCAGCCAAATTTTCGAGGTCTTGCAGATTCAATAACTCGTTTAAATGATGAAATTGAAGCTCTAAATGCTACAAAATCAAGTAAATCAAAATTAAAAGTAATTGACACTGATTATTTTTTTAAAAAATCTATTACTTCTGAAATCAAACAAGAAGGAATTGAACAGACAAAATCAACTTCTTCAATTAATGAACTCGTCGATAGGGTTTCAAAGGATCTTAAAGCGAAAGTAACAAATAGCTGGGAATTGGTAGAACTTGCACTTCCATCGAAAGAAAATAAGTTCATCATCTTCCGTAAAAATCAAAAAAATGAGATTGAACAAATTGATGTTGATATTTCCGAGAAGGGGTACAAAGTTAAGAAAGAACCTTTTACTTCATTTCACGAGATAATGAGGGTATTGGATCTTGAAAAAGATCACTACGTAAAACCAGGGGAAGAAAAAGGCAAAAGGAAAGAGATTGAACCAGAACCCATTGCAAGAAAAGTTTCTGTTGCAAAAGTAGAAGAACCAATCCCACAACGTGTAAAAGAAAGAAAAGAAACTGTTCAATCAAAAGAAGCATTTCAAGAGTTATTAGCCTTAAGCGAACAAGAAAGAAAAGCAATTACTACAATCGACATTCAGTTTAAGCCAGACAACCCTGAAGCTTTTATGAAGAACATTTGCGAGAATTTTCCAAATCTTGCCGAGCTTAAGGCACAAGATATCGGTTTAAAAGAATTGCCACAAGAAATTGGTAATTTAAAAAAATTAACAGCTCTTGATTTATCAAATAATTTGATCGATAAATTGCCAGCGGAATTTAAAGAACTAAAAAATTTGCAGTCATTAAATCTTTCTAATAACTATTTCCGACAATATCCTGAAGAAATTTCGTCATTAACAAATCTT
Organism: Parachlamydiales bacterium; assembly: GCA_039806815.1. Taxonomy (GTDB): domain Bacteria; phylum Chlamydiota; class Chlamydiia; order Chlamydiales; family FEN-1388; genus JBDHQC01. Next base: position 6,458 of record JBDHQC010000026.1, on the reverse strand, counting down.
CAATCGTTAAATCTTTCCCAGAATAGCTTAGGAAATACGTGTGACGTAACAAATTTACTAAGACTACGTCATCTTTTCCTTGCAGAATGCAGTATGCGCGAACTTCCTTCGGGAATTGCAGATCTTAAGGAAATGAAATCTCTTGATGTATCCGGGAACAAATTAGATGATTTAGAAAGTCTTGTAAAAGAATTTGCCCATTTAAGAGACATTTCAGAATTACATCTTAAGGATAATGATTTCGATGATCTTAAGTTTAATTTTGGAGAGTTTCTGGTAAGATACTGTGACCATTTCAATGGAGAAAAAAATCTGAGAGTTCTGAAAGATAAACTCATAGAAGCTGTTTTAGTGTGTGATCCTAAAACTCATGCGATACTCAAAGGAAAAATATCAACCGCAGATTTCTTAGGCCCAAAAGAATTTTTCGACATCTTGCAAGATACCCTTAAGGAAGTAGCAAAACTCCCCCCAAAAGCTAAAATAGTAACCCCAGAAGCTCCAAAGCAAGCACCTGTTGAAAAAGTATCAGAAAAGAAATATCGCGAACCAAGTGAGGAAGTTCTGATTGTTACTTCTATTAGCGATTTACGCAAAGCAGATATCGATAAAGATAAGGTTCAATCAATTAAAATAGAATGCGACCCGAATAAACTAGATCAAATTCTCGATGAGATTTCAAGGGAATTTCCCCGGCTTGAAAATTTAGACTTATCTTCCCTTGCATTACGTGAAATTCCAGAAGGATTAAGTAGAATTGCCAATCTTAAAAAACTTGACTTATCAGGAAATAGCCTCCTATATAAACTTCCAGAGTCATTAGGTAATTTGAAAGAACTCAGAATCCTTGATTTATCCGGAACGGGGATTGATGACTTACCAAAAGTACTTTCTCGCTTAGAGAATTTAGAATATGTGAATTTGACCAATGTGGTTTTTGACTTGCCAACGGAATTCAAGAGCATAATCTCAGAATTCAATAGAGTTTCAAAAAATGCACAAAGAGATACATCAATCGATCTGAAAGCTTCTTTACTTGATTTTGCATCGAAAAAAATAAAAGAAGGCGATGCTCGAGATATTCTCTTAGAAAATATCAAAAAAGAAGGACCAATTACCCCTGCTTCTTTTGTACGAGTGATCAATGATTCGATTGATCAGGTAAAAGCAAAAGAAGAAGGAGAAAGACCTGTTGAAGAAGAAAGCATCACCCTTGATACATTTTCAATCGATGATTTACACAATTCCTACATCGATAAAAGTAAGGTTGTATCCATTACTGTTCCTCCAGATACCGAAAATCCTGATGCTCTTGTAGTAGAGATCTGTAAAAATTACCCAAATCTACAAGTTTTAAATCTTTTCAACGTTGGCCTGACAAAATTGCCAAAAGAAATTTCAGAGCTGACTCAACTTCAGAGTTTATTTTTAGAAAATAACAAATTAACAGAACTTCCTCCGGAAATAGGAACCCTTCAAAATCTCGAAGATTTAAGGCTAAGTAATAATTTATTGACCACTCTTCCAGACGAGCTCTCAGATCTTTCAAACCTGAAATATTTGTTTTTAGATTTTAATGAACTCGAAGAAATTCCCGAATCATTTTCAAATTTGCGTGAGTTAACGTACTTAAATATTGCCTGCAATACTTTAACGACGATTCCAATGGTTCTTTCTATAATGCCCAATCTTTCTCAATTAGCAGCTTTTGGAAATGTGTTTGATTTAAAATTTGTTAACCTATTGGGATTTTTTAATGAGGAAAGAAGTAAAGCACCTTCAGATGAAGAGCTAAAAAATACATTAAATGATCACATTGCACAATTGTTTCCGGTAGAAGCTGGCGAAAATGCTGAAGTGACACAACGACTTCTTTCTGAAAAAATTTTCCATGAAGAATCATTAACTTTTCCAACTCTGCTTAAGATTCTTTCAGAAACGATTGAAGAATTACAGGCTCCTATCGAAGCAGAGGAAATAGAGGTAGAAGAAAGGATACCGACCCAAATTACCTCCTTAAAAGATATATCCGATCTCAGCGCCGAAGAAAAAAGAAAAGTGCGTGAAATAATTATTCCTAGAGGAACGAAAAATCCAGAAAAAATACTCGAAGAAATCTGTAACAATTTTCCCAATCTAGAAGTTCTTACTCTTAAAAAACTCGGGATTACGAAACTTCCAGAAAATATTGGCAATCTGCAACATTTGGAACGACTTGATTTAACCGGCAATGCATTAACAGCACTTCCTGAAAATTTCAGTAAGTTAACGAATTTGGGTGTTTTATCATTAAATGATAATAACTTGACAGACATACATCCAATCGAAAGGCTTACAAATTTAGAAGTTTTATTGCTGGCAAAAAATCAACTTGCAAGTCTTCCAAGGTCTATTGGAAATTTATCTAATCTAAGAGAACTCATCTGCAAAAAAAATAAGTTGACCCAAGTGCCAGAAGAGTTATCAAAGTGTAGCGAAATGCAAATTTTAGATTTTGGACAAAATAATCTTTTAGCATGGCCAAAAGCTGTTAACACTTTGTCGAAGCTTACAACTCTATATTTTGATCAAAACGAAAATCTAACGCTTCTTCCTGATGATTTTGGAGCTTTAAAAGATTCTTTAGAGTATTTGAATGTTGGAAACTGCGGATTAGTACAATTTCCTCCGAGCTTATACGAATTTCCAAAACTCCATTCCTTGATTCTGTATAATAATAATTTTGAAGAAGGAAAAGGGCCTGATAATGAAAAATTGAAATTAAAGTTAAAAATGTATTTTCCTTCATTGTCAAAAGCAGCAAGTGCAATCCTTGCAGAACAGATAAAAACGTCTTCTCTTAGAATAAAAGGAAAAGTCGAAATTCCTGAATCCGAAGAAGCAGTCCCTTCTGCTCTTGAAGCACCGTCTGCTCCCAAAGCTCCTCCTGCTCCTCCCCAAAAGGAAATTCCTAAGGAAAGGAAAGAAGAAATGCGAGTTAGAAGAGGTAAAGCAAGGAAAGGAATTCCTGAAGAATGGAAAAAAGAACCAACAAAAGAAGAAAAAAAGCCCATTACCTTGGAAGAGCAATTGAAAGCCGCGCAATTGAAAAAAGTTGGTGAGATAAAGAAAGAAGTCGAAGAAGAAGGGGGAATTGCAGCTGGTTTGAAAAAAGCGATAAAAGCAGGGGAAAAAGAAGCTGAAGAAGAAGTCGAAGGGGTTGAAGCAAAAGAATGGGAAGAAGACGACGAAAACGAACCTATATAGCGTATCGTACTAAATTCCTTTGCTCGTAATTTCGAAATCTTATTTAATTGCATGAGTCGACAAAACGAAAAGGTTCTGACTCAATGCGTCTTAAAAATCTCATTAAGGACATTCCCGAACTTGTCGTTAAAGGCCCAAAAGATGTCCTTATCACGGGAATTTCTGCAAATTCAAAAACCATAGTTCCAGGAAATCTCTTTGTTGCAAAAAAGGGTGCTACCAAGGATGGCTCTCAATTTATCCCTGAGGCAATCCGGGCAGGAGCATGCGCAATACTATGCGATATGTACGATCCATCGTTACAAAATGTATCCCAGCTCATCTCAAATGACGTTATAACTTGCGAAGGAAAGCTTGCAGCTGCATTTTATGAAAATCCAAGTCATTCACTTGACATGACAGCAATTACCGGGACAAAAGGCAAAACTACTGTATCCTATGCGCTGCGTCACATTTTACAATCTTGTCAAAAAACTTGTGGCCTTATCGGCACTGTCGAATACATTATTAAAGAAAAACGGTATGCTGCAACACATACAACTCCTGATGTTTGCACAAATCACAAAATGCTGAAAGAAATGGTCATGTCGGGATGCTCAAGTTGCGTCATGGAAGTTACCTCTCATTCGCTTTTGCAAAAAAGAGTACAAGAAATTGACTTTGATTGCACAATATTTACAAACCTTTCCCATGAACATCTCGATTATCATAAAACGATGGAAAACTATGCCGATGCAAAGCGTTTGTTATTTACGAAGTTGTCAAAAAATTCATACGCTATCGTAAATCAGGATGATCCATGGTCTGAGAAAATGGTTTCTTCTTGTGCTGCAAAAGTTTTGACATATGGCATAAAAAACTCTTCAGACGTAATGGCAAAAAACATTCAATTAACAAATACCTCAACTTCATTCGATGTCGTTACAGATTCTGAAATTGTTTCCTTTGAATGGCCCATGATTGGCATATTCAATGTCTATAATGCACTCTGTGTAATTACGGCGGGTCTTTCTAAGGGCATTTCATTGCAAGCGATGAAAAATGCTCTTAAGACATTTAAAGGCGTTCCGGGAAGACTGGAACGCGTAGAAAATGAGCTTGGACTCAATATCTATGTCGATTATGCACATTGCCACGACCCTTTGCAAAACGTTCTGAGCACTATCCGTCAATTTTGTACAGGACGCATCATTACCGTTTTTGGCTGTGGCGGCGATCGCGACAAAGAAAAGCGGCCTCTTATGGCAAAGGTTGCAGAATCACTTTCGGATGTCGTCATCGTTACTTCCGACAACCCAAGATCTGAAGATCCACAGGAGATTATTCGCCAAATTGCAATGGGTTTTTCACAAAACCAAAAACACCTTGTTGAAGTAGATAGAAAAAAAGCTATAGAAAAAGCAATACAACTTGCAAAACCTGATGACATTGTGCTCATTGCGGGAAAAGGTCATGAAACAAAGCAGATTTTTTCTCATCATACCATTGAATTTGACGATAGAATCGTTGCAAGAGACTTGGCGAGGGCATTACATGTCTAAAATTGCAATTGTATTAGTCTTTTTCGTTTTCTTTTCTTGCCAAAGAAGAATGTCACAAGATCATTCCTTCACAAAAGATGCAATGCCCTATAGAGCAAATCCAAAATGCATTGCGATCGATGCAGGCCACGGTGGAAAAGATTCCGGAACAATGACGAGAAAGGGGCCAAAGCTTTTTGAAAAAAATGTGGCTTTAGATGTAGCACAGCAAGTTCAAAAAATTTTAGAAAAGCGCGGACTTACTGTTGTTATGACTCGAAATAACGATACCTTCATTCCTTTGCATCGACGAGTAGAAATTGCGCAAAATAATCATTCGTGTCTTTTTGTAAGCATTCATTTTAATTGGGCTTCCAATCCAAAGGCACAAGGTGTTGAAATCTATTATTTCAATTCGAAAAAAAATTCGTTGCGATCACAAAAATCGCAAAAACTTGCGCAACTTCTTCTTGGAAACATAACTAAAGATTGTAAGGCAAAATCTCGAGGGGTTCAGGCAGGAGATTTTCACGTCATACGAGAAACAAAAATGCCATCTGTTCTCATAGAAGGAGGATTTTTTTCAAACCTCCAAGAGGCAAAACAACTTGCAAATAAAAAATATATTCAAAGTCTTGCTCAAGCAATTGCTCAAGGAATAGAATCATATCTTTTTGAACAAAAGCCAAAAATTTCTCTTCATTCGAAGGCAAAAAAGTAAAAATAATTTTTTACGACATTTATACGACATTTTTTGCGACATATGTCATAAAAACTGTCCCCGGCGCGAATCGAACGCGCGACCTGTTGCTTAGGAGGCAACCGCTCTATCCACTGAGCTACGAGGACCCAGGATGTAAAATTCTATCATTTTGGTGCAATTTGCACGAATGTTTTTGCCTGAAATATCAGATAGGACTACCCTTAGTAGATAAATACACTAATGAGGTATAGTAATGACTCCAACTTCTGATATTGGTCTAATTGGGCTTGCTGTAATGGGACAAAATCTCGTGCTCAATATGAACGATCATGGATTTACCGTTTCAATATTTAATCGCACGAAATCAAAAATTGACGATTTTCTAAACGGCCCTGCAAAAGGAACGAAAGTCGTTGGTAGTCATTCTTTGGAAGAATTTTTTAAAACTTTAAAGCGCCCGCGTCGCGTCATGTTCATGGTAAAAGCAGGAGAAGCTGTCGACGACTTAATCGCACAATCTCTTCCCTTTCTCGAAAAAGGCGATATCATCATCGACGGTGGAAATTCAAGCTTCATGGATACGAATAGAAGAACAAAAGAGCTGAAGGAAAAAGGCATTTTGTTTTTGGGAGTCGGAATATCGGGTGGCGAAGAAGGAGCGCGTTTCGGTCCCTCTATTATGCCGGGAGGAAATCCGGATGCATGGCCTTCCGTAAAGCCCATATTTCAAGCGATCGCTGCAAAAGTAAATGGAAACGAGCCATGCTGTGATTGGGTAGGAGATGATGGTGCAGGACACTACGTCAAAATGGTCCACAACGGCATCGAATATGGCGATATGCAGCTCATTTCAGAAAGTTACGATCTTTTACATCGAGGATGCAATCTTTCGTATGAACAGCTTGCAGCTATTTTTTCGGAATGGAATAAAGGCCTTCTCGATAGTTATTTGATTGAAATTACGAGCAAAATTTTTCAAACAAAAGATA
>JBDHQC010000167.1:0-3601 GCA_039806815.1 Parachlamydiales bacterium | reverse complement strand
GCTTCAATTGAAATAGAAGTTAAATCAAGATAATTTGCATTAGAAATGAGGGCTTTCCGCTTTCGTTTTCAAGATGACATTTTGCATCTCCTGCAATTTTTCCTCCTGTCTTGGTAGCTACCTTATTCTCATTGAAACCTTGGGCAATCTGATTCACTGCTATTTCTTTTGTTGCTGCTTCTCTCAACATAGAAAAGATTAGCTCTAAATCAGTCATATGATCTCAGAAAAAAACTACTATTCTTTAAACGAATTAAATTTAGAAGCATAAACAACCGCTGCATTTTCAGAGGATTTATTTACTATTTTCAACCTTTTCCTGTAGCACGAATCAATGCCATTCATAATTTTTTGAATAAAAGCATCAACAAAAGTGTTTTTAAAAATACCTCCCCATAAATGCAACTCACAGTTTGAAAGATCAGAGATCTTTAGCTGTTTAACCAAAAGATCGGCAAGATCTTTTGCAGCAGAACTAATAATCTCATTTGCAATGCTATCTCCCTGCCAGGCCTCGTTAAAAACGAGAGGAGCGGTACTTGCAATTTTTGAAGGTTGCATTTCACCTAAATTAATTTTGGAGATGAGAGTTTTTAATTCTGTTACATTGAAAAATTCTTTCAATGCAGGTGTCAAGCTTGTAGGGGTTCCCCAACCATACTCTTCTGCAAAAGCTGCTTTTAAAGCTTGAAGACCAATTTGATATCCACTACCTTCATCTCCTAATATTCTACCTAGGCCTCCAACGCGATAAACTGTATTGTTCTTTTTCCCAAAACAAACTGAACCCGTTCCTGAGATAAGAATAATTCCTTCATCATCGATGAGTTGTAAAGCTAACTCAGCATCAGACATAAGAAGAATATGTTCTCGTCTTATTCCGTATTCCTCAAAAAGCGCAATAATACTTTGTTTATTTTCCAGAAGACCAGTACCTGCAATTCCTGCCACGACCCTACAGTAAGGAAGAATATCAGCAATAGTTGTAGAACCATCATCTATTTGTACATCATTAAAAAGAGAATGAAAAACGGCCTTAACACCTTCTTTTCCAACATTATTAATATTTGAGCTTGCAGCTTCGATTTTTTCTAATTTGGCATTGTTTTTACGCAAATCAATCAATCTACCTTGTGCATCAAGTACTTGAAGAATCGTTTTAGATCCTCCTCCATCAATACAAAGAACATAATCGGTTTCTGCAAAAAGAGGACTACTTATTACGTATAGAAAAAGGAAAAGAAATTTTTGCCAAATTATAATCTTCATAGACGATCTCCTTTCTGTATGTGAAATAAACTCAATTTCTGTTGGTAACACTGACTCGCTTGTGAGATTTGACACCGAATTTTTTTAGGGATATATGCACACTTTTGTTTTTAGGTGATCACATCCTACCTGATTCAAAAAGTTGATTCAATCAAAAATTGATTAGCTGTAGTCGTTTTAACACAAGCCTAAATTAATTATCGTCATCCATCATTGAGCCTACTTCTTTTCTGGAAGGCGGGATAACAATAAAGCATTTTTCAATCTGTATCTTTCAGGAATAAATCTATCAAGAAATGGACTTTTGTAGTTTCTTGATTGCTTTTTGCTAACAAGAAATCGATCAAGATTTCATTCGAAAATAGTATAAGAAAGTGTGTAAAAGGTGCAGAATTTATCGAGGAAGAAGTCACTAAACTTAACATAAGTGATTGATTAAAGATGCTCGAGGCCGGACTCGAACCGGCACGGGATTTCTCCCAGGGGATTTTAAGTCTTAGCCTCTTTCTGAACGCTACATAACGCAGCCTAACTTTTAGAGACAAAAAATAGCAAAAAGAAAGGATTGCGTATACGCATTTGTATGCAATTGTTAGGACAAATTAAGTAGTGTACTGGCCCAGAATAGGCCACAATTTGTGACGATTCTTAGTAAACAAAAAAATCGTTCATATTTTAAATATGATGTTGACAATTTTCCAACAAGGAATAGAATCTTGCCATTACGCACGAAACTTTGCGGTGTTAACTTAAAAAATGAGGGCTTAATGAAATCAAAAATTTACGGAAAATGTCTAGCTTTGGCAATGTTTCTTTCGATCTTTTCAAGCGTTGGCTTGTTTGCTTCATCAGATAACAACAACATTCGAGTCAGTCAATTCTCGACTTCGATCACTGATTTAGGAATCTTAGTGAAAATTGATGATGTTGTGTACCAAGCAAAGGGCATTTATCTAGACAACGAGGGTCTTTATGTACAAGCAAATGAACTCCAAGCCTTGGAAGAAAAATGGCATTGCCACAAGTGCGAGCATGATAATGAAAAGTATAGCAGAAGTTGCGAAAGTGGATGTCCTATAAAAGAGTCGCTTGATGCCATGGATAGAAGCCGTAGGTAAAAAACAATGATCTCTGATATCCCTCCTAGTCATTACGAGTATCAAATTCCCGATCAAGATCGATCGAGAGTTGAAAACTATTTGAGATTTCTTCTCTACAACGATCATTTTGCTTTTGTGCTTTTTGGATCAAAAGCAATTGCTATGACTGCATATAACGAAAGGGAAGATTCAAGTACGATTATTTTTTGTCCGTTTGATCCTTATGATCGTGATAGTTATAACTATGAATATTTTTATAAATATAAAGACCTATTTTGCTCTGATAATGTTTTTATAAAAATTGACAATAATTATGGAAAATATCACCGAATCATATGCGTAAATTCTAAGAAATTACTTGAAGTTGTAGATGAGTATAAAGATAGATTTTCTAAGGTTCTTGGACCTCATTTTTCAGGAGAAAAACTGCTCAATCAGATCAAGAATTCTGATGAAGACATTATGAATATATTAGGGCATAGCGATGAGCTGTTTGGAATATTATTAGGCTTTGGTCAAAAAAACTCATATGCTCATACACAAAGATGCATTAGAGAAAATAGTTTTTCACAATGGTCAAGACCCCCATTTAAATTAACTTATCATTGTCCTTTTGGAAGTGATCCGTATGAAAGATATTTTTTTCTAAAAGAAAAAAATAAAGTGAAAACTTATTGGCCTTGGTTGTACGTGAAAGAAAATCGTATAAATCTCATAGCAAATATAAGATTTTGTGGATTTGACGAAGAAGAAACGAGAGAAATAGCTATAAAATTTGATCAGGCACGCAAGCTTATTGCCACCTATTACAAAGACAAAAATTTGATAGACGCTTCACTTAAGCAAATTCACAGAAAAAATCCCATAACGATAGAATAGGGCGATTTTTAAAATTATCTTTTTTGATGCTGTAACTACACTATCTTTCGTTGTTTTATATACTAACCGTAATTATAATGCTTAATAGCAAATAACTTGTGTTCATAATTAAATTAATAATTACGGTGATCTAGATGCAATCAATAGTTAAATCGTCTACTAAATATTATACAAATGATTCACAGGCAAATTTAATCGAAGATAAGATTATACGCTCAATCAAAAAAGCCGAAAATTCAATTGTCGCATTTTCAATTGGCTTCACTCCTAAGAAAGTACTGTTTGGATTATTATCATCCTGATACGTTTTTGCCTGTACTAAAACCTTTAACAAAAACACTGCAGGCGGTAAA
>JBDHQC010000166.1:0-3612 GCA_039806815.1 Parachlamydiales bacterium | reverse complement strand
TATGATTCAAGGAGTCCTTTTTACGACCCATAACAATGTATTATGTGCATGGAATCTTTTGAAAAAAGAACTTATCAAATCATTTCCTTTTTCGGAAAAAATTATAAAAACAAGCGTTTCATCCTCAGGAATTTTTGTATTACTGAAAAACAACTGTCATTTTGCAAAATTTTAATAAGGAAAGAAAAAAATGCAATTAATCACAAAAGTTGCTTCATTTCTCGATGATCATTATACAAAAGTTCTCTATACGGATTATCTAACGACTACACCAAAAGATAAAAAACTCCAAGTCAGAGATTTAGTCCTTACTATTGCAAAATCGACCGACACTGTAGACCAAACAACTCTTCAAAAAGCAAAAGTTTTAGCGAAACTTCTTCAATGCGATGATCCAAAAAAGAGTGAAAACGTGCGAAAAATCGAAGAGCTAAAACAACAGCTCATCGTTTTAGACCCAATATCGAGAAATGCATGGAAAGAGCACGTAGATAGCCTTATGAAATTTTCATTTTTGGCAAACCCCGATGAGATAGAATTCCAAATTGAGTCTGTGCGTACGATATTGAACGACATTATTGGACCTCAAGAGGATCGAACAGAAATTACAGATTTACCGCCCGAAGTGCTGACGAATATATTTATGCATTGTCCAAAAAATGCAATAGGAGCATTGACTCGAACATGTCATCAATTTAAACAGATAACAGACGACAAGCATTTTAAAAGACAATATTTTTCTTTAGACCCAAATGTCAAATTTCTTCTACAGCATGCAACTTCTATTGAAGACATTTACCGATTCGAAACAAAAATCAAATCAGGGTTTTATGATGTAAATCCAGTTGTACCTTTGTGGATAGGTGAGGCTCCTATTTTGACCTGTCAGGTAACAGGTGATTTTCTTGTGTGGCAGCAGATACCCGGTTTAATTCATTACATGAAAATTGGCGATACGACAAGTAAGAAAACAATTGAGACTATATCTTCGAATATTTCAATTGTCGATGACAAAATTTTTACGGTGAATGTTGATAAAGATGTAGACGTCCTTACAGTAAAAACTCTCGATATTTCAACAAACGAAGAACTGAGTTCAGTAGAGATTTCATGCAAAGTCCTGTACAGTAATAGATCAATGACCAATTGGAAAATTTCAAACGGTGGAATTCTTTATGTAGAAACAGGGTCGGGGTGTGAGGTTTGGAGAATTACTGATGGAGTTCGCTTATTTTCTTATACCCATGACACTGAGACAAATGAAACTTTTTTCTATAGATTCTATGATGGACGAGTGATTCTTTTTTCTGATGACCAGAACGCCTCTATTATCTATCCCCAACCTCTCACATTAGAGAATACAAAAGGATACATTCCCGTACTACAACAGGGACATTTATTGTTTTTTCTTACTCCTATGAAGAATATTGCTATATTTGACGCAAATACCGGAAAGCAAGAAAAAATGCTCGTAATGCCAAAACACAGGATAAAAAGAAAAAGCCAATTTTGCCTCATTGGCGATATACTATTTTGGACTTATAAACCATTCAACCAGCCCCATCTTATTTGCTCGTATAATATTAGAAAAGATGCATTCGAGAACGCAATTGAAGATCCGGAAAGAAACTCCTACATACTTGAAAAATACAATGAATCTCTTGTCACGGTGACTTCTTCTGGAATCTCGATGATCGAATTTCAGTCGCAAGCACCTGGACTTTGTAAACAGATAACAAAAGTATTTCAAGAGATAATCACATTCCTAAAAAATATATAAACCTTTCCAATAATGACTATATCGAACCTCTACGATTATTTTTACAATTTCCTACCATCTCAAGATCCGAAAAAGTACTACGTCACGGAAGACCTTACATTTGCTCCTTGCAAAACACAAAAAGATACGAATCAAAAAGGTATTATCGCGCTACAGCAACTCATTGATAGAAAAACCCTTGACGAAGAGGAAGCAAAAGAAGTTACGTTTATCGCTTGCGTTCTTGAGAGTATGGTTAAAGGAATCGATCCTGAACTCCGCGTACTTTCACAAGTAAACCAATTGAGAAAACTAATTAAGAGTCAACCTCGCAATGTTCAAGATATATGGTTGAAGACGTATGAAGCGTACAAATCTTTATATTTTACTTCTACAAAAGACACTATTATAGAGCTTTCTAAAGCAATCGTTTCCTCTGAAATGCTCTTTAAAGCAGTGTATATAAAACAAAAATCGCAACCCTTGACTCTTCCGGATGAATTGTACGTTCTCATTTTTTCTCAACTTGGGGTACAAGAACTTTCCTGTTTAAAACTCACCTGTAAGCACTTTCGAAGTCTTTCGAATGATTCTACAATTCAAAAGAAAATTTTCAAAAAGGAAACAGGGGTAGTTCCACGATATGACAAAGATCTATTAAGAGCCCACAAAGTTCGCTGTTTTGCGGTTCGCAGGTCGGCATTAGCAATTACGCCTTTATTGGAAAGTTCTGAATGGCTTTCTCAATATTCTCTTAGCTTTAGCAAAGATCATCTTTTAATAAGCGATCAAATGAAGCGATACATTCATCTTTACGATGTAAAGACAAAAGAAAGAAAACATTGGGGAATAAAACCTCATTTTTTGGCAAAACTCTATGGGAACGATTTTTTTACTATAACGCGCGATGGATTAATAAGTAAATATAGCGCAAGTTCCTTTCAAAGTACGTGGGAGATCGAAACAGATGATAAAAAAATCACGGATTTTTCAATTGAAAATGACTGCATTACGCTGTATTCAACTGACCAAGTCACAAAAATTGATATAAAAACGAAGAGAGTACTCGAAAAAACTCCCGTCATGCTTTTTCCATATGTAAATAACACGATTTCTGGAAGTGGATGGATTGTAGCAAATGATTTGAATGATTATGCTCCACTGACAATCAAATATCCCTCAACATGCCCTGTTCCGGATTCAGTAGGATGCATCCCTCATCTTATTCAGAAGAATCTCGTGTATACAGTTGTGAAGAACTCATCAATTATAAAAGTATTCGATCTCAACACATTAAAACTCATTAATACCATCAACACGAGTGCAAACAGAGTAATAACTCTTGCAGAACACAACGGCATTCTTTTTGTTGGCAATAGTACTCATATTTACGTAATCGACGTTCTTACAAAAAAACAGATCAAAGAGATCTACTGTAAAGATGTTTACAATCTCTGGGCAAACGAAAATACATTAATTGTACAAACATATGCGGGAATTTTTTACATAGAATTACCTGATGCGTAAAGGAAACAATTGCAATGAATGAATTAACATCAGTCATACATACGGCATATACAAAACTAAAAAACTTCGACTGTTCAAAAAAACCGCTTTCTTTATATCTAACAGAAGATCTTCCCCTTGATTATGGAAATAGCATTCAAGAAGTAATTCAAAGCGAAAAGTCCGAAAAAAAAACAGTTGAAGAAGCAAAATTCATCGAAGCCATTTTGCAAAAGAGCATAAAAGGGATAGATCCGAAACTTTCGGTATTTTCAAAATTAAATTTCCTTCGGAAAAAAGTGCGGAATTTAGCAACTGAGCAAAAACTACACTGGAAGAACATAGTT
>JBDHQC010000025.1:0-15662 GCA_039806815.1 Parachlamydiales bacterium | reverse complement strand
GGTGCCTTTTGTGTAAGAACTAAAGAGCCTACATGTTTTCTTTTTTATTCACTAAAAACTTTTTGATTCTGCTTTCAATCTCTCAATTCTTTTAAGCGTCAGACTTTTTCAACAACGCCATTATAAATTTGGAATTTTTCTACTGATTGTATCTTTTCTTCAGTGAGTAACTCTATCGGACTATTTATAAGTCTATGATGAATAGTATCATTCAAAGAAAAGAAACTATGAATGAATGTGCTTTCAGGAACCTGACATTGATAGCATAATGATTGATGTGAAACTAACATAAAATTATTATTAATAATTATTAAAAAATTATATTATTTACTAAAACATTAAATCATATTTAATTATTTATATAATATTTTAATAAATTAAAATCTTATTATTATATATATTAGTCAATTAAAAACAATACTACACGTGAGTTGAATGTTACTAAATTGAAATAAATTTTACATCTAAACAAAAAGACCTCAATACCTCAGAATTTTTTTACAACAAAAATACACATGAGTATCGAAGCCATGGAATAACAAATTATAACAATTTATTGTATTTGTGACGACTTTATTCGAACTGAAGGATTCGAAGATTGACCAAATGTAAAACTTACAACAAGCGAAGTTATGCTAATTTGCGTCGTTGCTATGCGATTTTTTTTATGGAAATTTTGAGTCAGCCAGGAAATTTTTATACGAGCACAAGCACCTCAGTAACATTTTGAGTCCTAGTTAGTTAAATAAGCGGTTACATAATGTTCCCGGAGAATGGTAACATAAGATTCTCGTGTTTATGCAGAGTTGGGTAAAAAATGTAAAATGACTCATGAATATATTGTAGATAATTTCCCTGTTGCTGTTTGCCAAAATATACGAATTCGAAATTGTCGCATTTACCAAGGAAATGAGTAGAGAGGCTACTATAGCAGTAAACGAGAATATTTTTATGGCTTGAAAGTCACCGTATTAACGATGAGAATCGGCTACCCAATACAAACTATACTTTGTCCAGGTTGTGAATACGATATTAAGCCATTTAGAATTATGGACTTAGAGCTGCATCGAGGGAGTGAGATTTATGCTGATTCGGCTTATACTGACTATGAATATGAGGATAAACTATTGCAAGAACAAGGAATTAGGCTTATTGCGGCAAGAAAAGACAATACGACCAGACCAATAGGTCTTGAGGATTATATGAATCTGAAACACATTCGTGGCATCATTGAAAGTGCTTTTGCTGTTCTCTCAAGAATGTCGCCGAAAAAAATACATGCCGTGACACAACAAGGATTCGAAGTAAAACTATTAGGATTTTTAGTTGCCTTTGCAACAACATTTACTTAAGTTAGTAACATTCAACTTACATTACTACGTATGGGATCAATACCCAAAAGTAAAGACAATGACTTGGGCAATAAAGAAATACATAAATGCTGCAATGACATCGGTACATGCCGTAACGATGGGCCCTGAGGCCACAGCGGGATCTATGCGCATTCTAGCAAAAAACAATGGAGAAAGCGTTCCGAAAAAGGTAGCTGTACTGCAAGCTCCAAAAACTCCGCAAGAAACCATGGAAGCCACCATAAGGGGATTTTCTCTATATTGATGGATGCCAAGGCCATGAAAAAGCATGATGATGGCTCCACAAAGAAGACCAAAAGAAAGAGCAATCATAAGACCAATAGTGAGCTCTCTTTTCAAAAGGTCTCGCTTTGAACCTACCGTAATTTCTCCGGTTGCAATTCCCCGAACAAATATAGTACTACATTGAATCCCCACATTTCCGGAAAGCGTCTGTATAAGAGGTAAAAATAAGGCAACTACTGCAAACCAACGCTCGATGTGAAAATGGGAAATTCCCGTAGCAGTAACAAGACCTGCACACAACGAAACGATAAGCCAGGGAGCGCGCCAAATAAAGCGCTTAAAGATGGGTTCTACTTCACTGATATCTTCTGCCGTAGTACCCCCAATACTTGCAATCGTTTCATCTGCGATATCTTTGATGAGTTCTACTACGTCTTCATATGTGATTATTCCAATAAGTCGATCTGAAAAATCGACGACAGGAAGATTTGGCATGTGATAGCGTTCTACGATGTCTACAACCTCATCGCGAGAACTTTCGGGATAAATCTTATGTAAAACGGGTTTCATCACCTGTCGAATTGGCGTAGTAGGCGCGTTTACAAGGAGATTTCTTGTAGGAACAAAACCGATGAGTTCTTTTTCATCGTTGAGGACAAAGATACTTTCTGTAAAATCGATTCCTGGATTATCCCGAATATTGCCAATAACTTGTGCGATCGGAGTATTGAGATCAAATGCAAAATACTCGTTTGTCATAAGACGTCCTGCCGTATCGCGTCCATGTTTTTGCAATTCGCGAATTTTTACAGCTCTTTTTACGTCCAATAACTCAAGAACGCGACGTACACGCCTTTCCGATAGATCTTCCAGGACATAAACTGCTTCATCGGGAGGCATCTTCTCGATCAGTTTCTTTATCTCGTCATCTGTAATCTGGCGCAAAATAGCAATTCGAGTGTTTGTAGATACATTGATCATGAAAATCATTTTTGCCTGCATATCCGGCAAATTTTCATAGATGATATGCCGAATACTCGAAGGAAGTCGATTCATGGCATGGGCAAGGTCAATTGGGTCGTATTCGATTGCGATTTTTGCAAGTTCGTGAAACATCACTTGAGATGTTTGTTTATGAAATGCCCTTTCCAATTTTTCAATCAATAAGTCATCGAGTTGCCCAGTTCTCGACTCGAGCAATGAAGTACTTGAAATAAGCGATAGCTCCTCATTAAAATCGCCGTTTTCCTGATTCATCGCAATCCTTCTTAAGTTGAAAAGGTATAAAGTAACCTAAAATCTCAAATAACTCAAGATGCAAAACTAATAATGTAAATTGACTGTTTCTAAGGGGAAATTTCCTATGAATTCAACTCGCCATAAAAAAAAATCGAATCTCACTAATATTTATTTATATTAGTTTTGATTCGATTTTCTTGTATCGTAGCTGAATTCATCAGAACTCCTTTCCCTAGCCACACTCAACATACATTAATACTTTTACGATCAAAACACATCTTTATTTGTTGAATTCATTCTATATAATATGTTATAATTTTTCCCTAATCAAACAAGAAAAAGTACCATGCAAAAAAAAGATAAAATCCGAAACATCGCCATTGTGGCACACATTGACCACGGGAAAACAACCTTATTGGACAGCCTTCTCAAACAGTCTAATGTATTTCGCAAAAACCAGGTCGTACAAGAAAGGGTCATGGATAGCTATGACCAAGAGCGCGAACGAGGAATTACGATATTCGCAAAACACACAAGTGTCTTCTTCAACGATTACAAAATCAATATCATCGATACTCCGGGACACGCAGACTTTTCTGCTGAAGTTGAACGGGTATTGGGAATGGTAAGCTCCGTTCTTCTCTTAGTAGATGCGCAAGAAGGGCCAATGCCTCAAACGAGGTTCGTTCTTTCAAAGTCGTTAAAAATGGGTCTTTGCCCTATCGTCGTGGTAAATAAAATTGACCGTCCTCATGCAGATCCCGACAATGCCCTTAACTTGACTTTTGATCTATTCGCAGAACTGGGAGCTACCGATAAACAACTAGACTTTGCACACTGTTACGCATCCGGATTAAGTGGCTTTGCAATCCATAACCTCAACGATCCAAGAACTGACATGACTCCAATGTTTGAGATGATCGTCGATAAGGTACCTGCTCCCCCGGGAAATGAAGACGAACCCTTTTTAATGCAAACATCGACAATTTTTTACGACGATTACGTTGGAAGACAAGCTTGCGGCAGAATAATCAATGGAAAAGTATCAAAAGGCCAAACTATAATCCATGTGAATGCAGAAGGCATACAAAAAAGATGTGCCATTTCTAAAATCGAAGGTCACATTGGCCTTGAAAAACAAGAACTTGACGTTGGCACAACAGGCGACATTCTTATTATCTCCGGTATTCCCGAAGTAACTATTGGCGATACACTCACACATCCTGATAAAATTGTACAATTACCCCCGATCAAACTCGATGAACCGACGGTTTCTATCGACATCTCTGTAAATTCCAGCCCTTTTGCAGGAAGATCCGGAAAACATGTGACGATGAATAAGCTTCGAGAACGACTTGAAAAAGAAAAAAGGGCAAATATCTCTCTACGAATTGACCTTGCATCAAAAGATCAAGATTCCATAACAGTTGCAGGACGTGGAGAACTGCACCTTGCAGTTCTCATAGAAGCACTCAGAAGAGAAGGCTATGAATTGAGCATTTCTAAACCAAAAGTGATTCTAAAAGAAGAAAATGGAAAAACATTTGAACCGATAGAACGCGCGACGATAGAAGTCCCTGAAGAGTATTCAGGGAGTATCATCGAAGAACTTTCTCGAAGAAAAGGAGAAATGCAAAATCTGTCTACCTCAACAGAGGGTGTTACAACTCTTGAATTCTTAATTCCTACGCGAGGCCTCATGGGCTATCGCAATGACTTTTTAACGCAAACGCGAGGCCTTGGAATTCTCACCTCTCTGTTTGAAAACTACGACGAATTCAAAGGTATGATTCCAGGACGAAAACTTGGCGTCATGATCTCTTCATGCCAAGGAAAGGTTACAGGGTATGCATGCTTTCAGCTTCAAGATCGAGGAACTCTATTCGTTGGCCCTCAAGATGAGGTATACGAAGGAATGGTCGTCGGAGAACACGCAAGAGATAACGACATCGTCGTAAATATCACAAAGGAAAAGCAACTTACAAACGTAAGAGCATCCGGAAGTGATGAAAATATAATTCTTACTCCACCTCGAACGTTTACATTAGAACGCGCAATCGACTATATCCAGGACGATGAACTCGTTGAAGTAACTCCATCACATATTCGCATGCGAAAAAGGTACCTCAACGAAAACGATCGGAAGAAGATGTCTCGATAGTTTTTTACTGGCGTTGAATTTTCAAAAGCTCTATTTTCGATTTTTTAGTTTTTGAAAATCATACCCGATTGGCTACCAATCGGGTTTCAACCCAAAGCTACTTTATGTCTTCAATCGAAAGTTGCAATTTACAGTCTGCTTTTTTACAGCCTTTACTTTCTTGCCAAGTCCAAAAAAAAGTCCTTTCGGAAGTAGAAAAAACGAAAATACCTGAAAGTGAACTGTTCTTTCGTATCATTATTCAAAAAGAAAATCGATCGTGGGTAAAAACCCATGAACACTTCGTTGCAAAATATCTCAAGAAAATTACGAAATTTTCCGAACCCCGTCTTGTAGATTTAGTTCATTGCATTCATGCACTGCATTTTCAACATCTTGAACCATTTGAATCGTACTCTGAAGAAACAATGAAAGGACTTTTGGCTTATTTACACGATGGAACTCTTCCAACACTACCAAAAAAAGTACTCTTTGACATAACTATACTTTCCTGCCAGTGGAAAATCACCCCTTTATTTAAAGCAATTCTTTGTCAGATGGAAAAAGAAAGCCTCGAAGAAGACTTTAAAGCGCGTCTTTCAAAGCTTGGACCTAAAGCGATGAGAAAAGTCGCAAATATGTATCTTACATTTTTCGACAAAAATAACACCGATCAAAGTTTATTTTGGCTCCTTTTCAAGGAAAACATGATCGATCATTTGGTGCAAAAGGGAAATTGCAAAGAAAAGGGCTTTATTCTCTGGTTTATAGAACGTTACTCTTGTAATCTCCTTCTTTCAAAAGAAGGATCATTTCTTATTGAAGTCCTTGCTCAAAAACATCCAGAACAGCTCTTTTTTTACGAAAAAGAAATCGAACAACACATCAGTACACTAGAGCTTTGCGATTCAATCATTTCGCATGGACGTTTTAACTCAGTACTTTTATTTCTCATACAAGCAAAAAATTTCCCTGAAAAAATATATGATATAATTTACAAAATTATAAAAAGCACATGCTTTCAAGCACTTCAGAAAGAGTGTATATTTTCCCACCTACATGGTTGTGGCTATTTTACTTTTTTTGACGAAAAAAAATTAAGAGAGCTTCTAATTGGTGCAATTTTCACAGAAGATGTAAAATTCATTCGATTTTTCCTGGATTTTCTCGTCGAAAAATGCCAAATGAAACGAGCATCTGTGATATCTATATTGAATCAGAATTTAATTTTCCTCCTGCAACAAAAACAATCACTTGTTCTTTCTGTAGTAGTCGACTTTCTTCAAAATGAAGTAAAATTGCGATTCAAAGCAAAGAAAAGCGCTTCTTTTACCGACGTTCTCGCCTTTGCACTCGAGTATAAATGCGATTCAAAAAAAATTGCAATTTTACTCAAACACGTAAATCGTATATCGAATAAAACGATACATTCCTGTTTGAAAGTTCCATTTTTTGATAGCACATCATTTCGTCTCATCCTTTCAAAATCAGAAACTTCACAAGCACAACTTGCTGCGTCGATTTTTATAAAAAATCTAGAAAATAGACACGTCGATACCTTATTTGCCTTATTCGATCCCCAACAGTTTTCGGATATACTTGTAAATGCAGCAAAAATTCTTCGACAAAGAGAATCTATGGCACCTTTTATAAGGCTTTATAAATATGCAAAGCTTAAAAAAATATCAATTCCATACACACAAAATGCAACTCCTTGTCACCCACTCAAAAATCGCCTTCTCGAACATAGTTAAAAAGGATCACAACTCATGCAAATTATACTCATTCTCATACACGTTTTTGTAAGCCTTTCCTTTACCCTCCATGCTAAAGAACAAAAAGAATATTACCTGACGAGTAATGTTTTTAAATCGTTTGCAGAGTTTTGCTACGATGCAAAGGAAGGTCCATTTAATCCCAAAAGTGTTGGAAAGGGACAATGCATTTTTGTAAAGACAGACTACATTGAAGACTTTTTTTCCAAAATTCACCCCTTTATTAAATACCCATATGTACTTATTACCCATGACTCCGATTATCCGGCTATAAAGTCAAAAGGTTGTCAGAAATATCTTAACGACAAAAAACTCGTTGCATGGTTTGCGATACATGTAAATTACATTCATCCGAAATTGCATCCAATTCCAATCGGAATCGGATATTCAGATAATAAGCCATGTACGAGATCCCAATTGCAAAATAGTCGTAGATTGATGAATTTGTGCAAGAAAAAACATTTATTGTATTTACGCATCAACCCCACAGAACACAAAGAACGATCATACGTATCGCAACTCTTTTCAGATAAACCTTTTTGCTATAATCCTGGACGAAAGCCTTGGGAGCTGTACATTCAAGATGTGGCAAGATCAAAATTCGTCCTCAGTCCTCGTGGAAATGGCCTTGATTGTTTTAGAACCTGGGAATCTTTATACATGGGATCAATTCCGATTGTAAAACGGTCTAAAATGGACTCTGTATTTAAAGGATTACCAGTTCTTATCATCGACGAATGGACTGATCTTACGGAAAAGTTTTTGAAAAAAAAGTACATCGAAATGAAAAAAAAGAAATACTCCTTAGGTAAACTCGATCCACAGTACTGGAAAGCTTTGATCAATTCATACAAGAAAAAAGCAAAATTTGCGAAAATCAAAAATCATATTAAAACTCATCTTGGAAACACTCATCATCGAGGTCCTGTAAAAGCTGAATAATACTTTGAAATTTTGGGTGGGCATTAATACCTTTGAGCCAATCATCTTCGAGGATGTCACATGCATCAGGAAGGGCATTTTCTTGAAATGCTTTTTCGAAAAATCGGATTGCCTCAGTATATTTTTTTTGCAGAGTATAGAGGCAACTCAACTGATACGATGCCCATACATTGCCAAGGCTTTGTGATTGAAGAAGAAAACGCTCTGCTAAAAGAAAATGTTCTTGTTGCATATCATCAGAAGTACTTTCTGCAAGGTTAAGATGACATATTCCAAGATCACACCATAAAAATTCGTCTTCAGGATCTCTTTGTAAAATTGTTTGAATCTGCTCTATTGCCTGGTGAAAATATTCAGGGTCGCATGAAAGCTCTCCCATATGCATATAAGCAAGTGCAAGCTGATGTCTTGTCGCTTGTAAATTCGGCTCTTGTTGCACTGCATATGCAAAGATTTGAATTGCTTTTTCGTAAAAGGATTCATCGTCTTCGAGATCTCCCATCATGTCAAGTGCACAACCATAATTGAGGAGCCAGGTTATCCCAATATTGTCTGAAAGGAGTAAGGCATGTTCGAACTTCTCTAAAGCATCTTTTGCAATCTGTTGTTCTTCTGTGATTTCAGCTATTTGCAATAAGGTCACTCCCCAATCGTTCCAAAAATACGAATACTTTCGCATTTCGGATCGAGAAGCTTGATAAAAACAGGTATTTGATTCTTCAAAAAGCACGAGGTCTGAACAGTTTTCTGCCCACGAAAAGTTGATGAGAGCAAGGATATACCATAGAGGACCGAAGTTTTGATTAAGGGATAAGCCATGTTCTGCTTTCTGATTTGCAATTTTGTAATAGCTTTCTTCTTGAAAATATCGAGCAAGTTCATAGTAACAAATAGCTTGACTTGCATATAGTTCTGATACGTTTTGATTTTTTGCAAATTCGTTTTCGATTAAGCAAAGTGCCATTTTGATATCTTCGAGATCTTCTCGATGTGCTCCTAAAAGCGCAAGTCCTTCTGCATATTTTGCAACAACAATGGGGTTGTCTTGAGCAATACAATGTGCTTTTGAAAGCTTTTCAACACTTTCTTCCAATACCGATGGATTTTGCCAAATTCGCGCATACGTTAAAAGAAGCTGTCCCCAGTTAAACCATGTCAAATAGAACATATCATTTCGTTTTGCACTTTCACAAAAAGCATCATTTGCTTTTTTAAAATACTCTTCCATGCTGTACATTTCAAAAAGATATTGATAACAACATGCGAGATTAAAATACCGTACAGAGAGTACACGAGGAAGGCTATCTTCATTTTCTTCGACTTCGAGAGAAATTTTATACTTTTCAATCGCTTCAAAGATTACATCCTGGCGATTCAAAAGAACTGCAAATTCTACTAAAGCATTTCCATAATCATTATAAAATTCTTTTCTCGTAAAACCTAATTGCTCTACTCGTCTGTAACATAAAAGAGCATCATTTGTATCACAGGCTTCTCCGGAATGCTTTGCGATCATAAAATAGCATAATCCCCTATGCCACAAAAACGCAGGTTCAACTTGCTCTTTTTTTCTTTCATCGAAGCTGCAAAAACAATCGAATGCCTTATCAAATTTTTCTTTTGCAAATTCGAGTGCGTCGAGGCTCTGTGTTTGTATACCAAGACGTAGCAATGTATTTGCCCAGGAATGCCAAACTTCAAATGAGGTATTATCTAGATGAGATGCTTTTTCAAATGCAACGAGAGCTTCGGATAGAATTTCGGAGGATTCATACCTTGCAAAAGCACAGGCTTTTCGATACCAAATTTCAAAAGAAGCGGGGTTGAGTTTCAATGCGGTATCAAATGATTTTTTTACAAGTCGGAGAGAATCGGTATCGATCGGCTTTAAAAGTTCGTGTTCTGCACATGCCAAAAACACGCCTGCCAACATCTTTCGATCATCTTCGGAAAATTTTTGCCATCGAAGCTCATCTTGAAAATCTTCGAGTTTACTAAACTCTTTTGATTCTAAAATGCCCTTCATGACATCTTGAAATGGTATATTTTCTTCCATGTAGAGCGATTTTTTTTAGGTAAAACCTTCGGACTAGAATAAAGAATTTTGCAATTGCTTTCAATCAATAACCTTATACTTCTTCAAGTTCTCTCCCCCCGCTAGCATCTTTATCTGTAATATTTGTGATATTTCTCGATGTTAGAGGTTGTGATGCTGGATTCAAAGGTAAACTTGAGTTTTGTGCTGCATTAATTTCTACAGTAGTTCTACAAAATAAATTTCGAAATACTAAAGTTGCAGATGCAGTAGCAGAAAGACCTATTGATGCAATCCAGAGAGGTGTTACGACTTGTGTTGTATCGATATCTGCATTTTCTTGAAGGCTATAGGCAACGCCTGCTGCGCCTGCACAAAATCCTGATAAGGTATACGTAATCTGCGCAAAGAATACGGCACCGCCTGTAAATAAAATTTTTATTTTATCAGAAATGCAATAACATCGAGGAGGCCAGTAAATGGAACAATGGCAGTTATCTTCTTCATTAAGAATTGACATACTTGAGTTTGGTGGTGTCAGCAACTGCGCTTCCACTCGATGCACTTCTCCCATAAAGAAAACCTCATCTGCATAGACATAAAGACAATTTGTGTTTATAATAATGCAAAAAAAAATTCAACAAAGTTTTCTAAAACAACATGGAAAAATCGCAAGACACATCATGGCAAAAAGTTGGCACTTGGTACGATAGTATTGTAGGCGCAAAAGGCCACTATTTTCACGAACACGTCATACTTCCTTACGTTTTAAACCATTGTAAAAAATGCACCTCGCTTTTAGATCTTGCATGTGGGCAAGGAGTACTTGCAAGAAATCTTGTAAAAACCTGCTCCTATGTCGGAATTGATCTTTCAAAAGATCTTATAAAACAGGCGAAAAGCTACCATAAAAACGATACACATACTCACTTTTTCTGTGCAGATGTTACAAAAGACCTTCCTTTAGATCCTCAATTGCAATTTGATAGAATTACGATCATCTTAGCCCTGCAAAACATCGAACATCCTCATCTCGTATTCAAACAAGCTGCAAAATTCTGTAAAGAAACCGGGCGCATGATCATTGTCATGAATCATCCTTGTTTTCGGATCCCTCGAAAAACACATTGGGGTATCGATGAGCCAACAAAATCGATGTACAGAAAAGTTTTTTGCTACATGAGCCCACAAAAAATTCCAATCCAGGCACATCCAGGATCAAAGCCTTCTGTACACACATGGACATTTCATCATCCCCTTTCTTCTTATTCAAAATGGTTAAAAGATGAAGGATTTTCTATAGAGCAAATCGATGAGTTATGCTCCGACAAAAAAAGTACCGGGAGAAATGCCCGCATGGAAGATCGGGCAAGATTAGAATTTCCTATGTTTTTGTCCATTGTGGCAAAGAAAAACTAAAACAGTTTGTAGGAAGGCCCTACTTTTTGTGGCTTTGCATTTTCGCCATATTGACCGCACGTATATTTCTTTGCCATATCTTCTAATGAGACTATTGGC
Source organism: Parachlamydiales bacterium (assembly GCA_039806815.1). Classification (GTDB taxonomy): domain Bacteria; phylum Chlamydiota; class Chlamydiia; order Chlamydiales; family FEN-1388; genus JBDHQC01. The sequence continues at coordinate 4,415 of JBDHQC010000025.1, read as the reverse complement.
ACATCTTTTGCATGTCCTGCCTGGCCAAATTCCTTCATTCGAGCAATGCACACTTTTTTCATAGCACTGCGTGCTTCTTTCATGTAGTCTCTCAGATCAAAATCTTCCGGGTGCTCCATCATAAATTTTCGAATAGCTCCCGTCATTGCCAGGCGATTATCCGTATCGACATTGATTTTTCGAACCCCTGCTTGAATTCCCCGTTGGATTTGATCGATAGGAACGCCATACGTTTCTCGCATTTTTCCACCATTTGCATTTATAATGTCGACGAGCTCTTTTGGAACAGAGCTCGATCCATGCATGACGAGATGGCAATTGGGAAGCTTTTTATGTATCTCGATGATGCGATCGATGACTAAAACGTCACTTGTTGGTTTTTTTGTGAATTTATACGCACCATGACTTGTGCCCACAGCGACTGCAAGTGCATCTACTCCGGTTCTATTTACAAAGTCTACTGCCTGATCCGGATCTGTCAGCAATTGATCAAGAGTAAGCTTTCCTTCTGCCCCATGCCCATCTTCTTTTTCTCCTGCACCCATCTTTTCTAAAGAACCAAGGCATCCAAGCTCGGCTTCTACAGAAACGCCTAATGTATGGGCAACATCGACCACATAGCGAGTGACAGAGACGTTGTACTCATAACTCGAAGGAGTTTTACCATCCTCTTCCAGAGAACCATCCATCATAACACTTGTAAACCCCTGCTTCATTGCAGAAATGCACGTATCAGGACAGTTTCCATGATCCTGGTGCATGACGATTGGAATGTTAGGATATAATTCTGCTGCAGCTAACATCAAATGTCGCAAGAAATTGTCATTTGTGTATTTTCTTGCTCCCCTACTTGCCTGAATAATAACAGGGCTCATTGTTTCTTGAGCTGCTTCCATAATTGCTTGAATTTGTTCCATATTATTCACATTTAAGGCACAAACTCCGAAATTATTCAGAGCTGCAAAATCTAAAAGTGGACGCATAGGTATCAAAGGCATAAAGGATTCTCCTGCAAACTTTTCCTTATTATATAAACAATTGCTGAAAATATAGTAAATATTTTAAATTAATGATATATAAAGAGAAAAGAGGAAGTGATGGAAAAACCAGAAGATATTAGCTTTGATGAATCCATTGAAAAATTTGCTAATACCGTTTTAGAGCTTGAAAAGCAAGACTACCATTCTAATCTTGAACCATTTGAACTTCACGCAAAAAAAAGACGCCAACAACTTCACGATTACTTTTATAACTTCAAAAAAACATTCACCCATGGCTATCAAGTACTCTTCCAGGAAATCGAAAAAGAAAAAGCTCAGCGAGATTTGTCTCAGAAAAAATAATACGTGGAGGGGTATCTTGTGAAAGATCCTCTTGAAAAATACCGCATCAAAGAAGCAAGTCAAAAGATCTTAGAAAATCCAAAAGAACTTTTCCAATTACTTAAAAATGGAAAAATGCTGTACGACATTTTTGGCTTTTCAACAGATGTCATGGTTGATTTTTACAAGGCAGCAACAAAGTTATTGTCCGAAGAAAGATTTGAAGATGCGCACGACGCATTTTTCTTTTTAGCAACACTTGCACCGCGCGTCAGTGAATTTTGGAGAGGACTTTCTTTTTCTTGCATGCAACTTTCAAAATTCGATGAAGCAATAGAAACCTGTCAAAAAGCAATCGACACAGATCCTCAATCAATAGAAGGTTACTTAACAGCAATTCGCATCTTTTGTTCGATGCAAGATTATGAACGGGCACATAGTTTTATTAACGAAACAATATCATTTGCAAAAAAATATCAAAGCACCAAATGGACAAAGGAACTGATTGAAGGGTTAGCAGAGGCAAAAGACTATGTACGCAATGAGTTTTACAACGACCAAGATTCTAATTATCCAAGCTGATTACACTTGGTAAGTTTTTTCAGATTCCATAAAAGTAAATCTTGAGAATGCACGAAGGAAATATTAGATTCATGGACCCACAATTTACAAATCGGCTCATTTACGAAAAGTCACCATATCTATTGCAGCACTCACACAATCCTGTGGATTGGTATCCTTGGGGAGAGGAAGCATTTTTACAAGCAAAACGCTCTGACAAACCGATATTTTTGTCGATTGGTTATGCGACCTGTCATTGGTGTCATGTGATGGAGGAAGAATCCTTTGAAGACATTGACGTTGCAAAAGCATTGAATGACGCCTTTGTTTGCATTAAAGTCGACCGCGAAGAGCTTCCTGAAATTGACAGCCTCTATATGGAATTTGCACAAACAATGCTCGTTGGTTCTGCCGGATGGCCATTGAATTTAATACTGACTCCAGATCTGAAACCGTTTTTTGCAGCAACGTATTTACCGAAGAATACCTCTCGTGGAATGATTGGCGTCATCGATCTTTCTGATAAAATCCAGAATCTATGGCGAGGAGAAGATCGCGAACGAATTTTAGGGCAAGCAGATCGAATCGTCGATATTTTAAAAGCACACGTTCACACTATCGGCGACACCATGCCAAAAGAATCGACCGTTTCTCAAACGGCAGACATTCTCTTTAAGATAGCAGATCCCACTTGGGGCGGGATGAAAGGAGCACCAAAGTTTCCTTTAGGCTACCAAGCAAACTTTCTTTTGCGATACTTTTTGCGATCTCAAGATTCACGAGCGCTGTTTTTAGTTGAAAAAACTTTAGACATGATGCATCGCGGAGGAATTTACGATCATATTGGAGGAGGATTTGCGCGATATAGCGTCGATGAACAATGGCAAGTTCCACACTTTGAAAAAATGCTCTACGATAATGCAATTTCGTCCTATGGGTATTTAGAAGCATGGAAAGTGACAAAACGGCCGCTTTATGCTCAAGTTTCCCAAGAAATTCTCGATTACATCGCTCGCGAAATGCAATTTTTTGAAGGTGGATTTTATTCCGCAGAAGATGCAGACACAGAAAATGTGGAAGGTTTATTTTATACATGGACTATGCAGGAAATTGTTGATGTTTTAGGAATTGACCAAGGACAGTTATTCTGTGATTTTTTTGGCGTATTGGAATCAGGTCCCCTCGAAGGAAGAAACGTCCTCCACATGCCATATTCTTATGAAGAATTTGCAAACCTCCGAGGCTTTGATGTCGAGTTTCTTCGTCAAACGATCAAGAAAATGTTAGCCCAATTATTTCTCATACGCTCACAACGAAAAAAACCCTTCAAGGATGACAAAATAATCGCCTCGTGGAATGGGCTTGCAATATTTGCATTTATTGAAGCCGGATTTTCTTTTCAAAGACCGGATTATATCCACGTTGCAGTAAAAGCTGCCCAATTTATTAAAAAGCACATGTGGAAAGATGGAATTTTGTACAGAAGATATCGAGATGATGAAGTTCGTTTCATGGCAACGCTTGACGATTATGCCTTTTTGATACGAGGATTAATTTCATTATTCGAAAGAACGGGCGAAATATCGTGGTTGCAATGGGCTTTAGAACTTGTTAATGCCTTGAAGTTTGATTTCAAAGAACAGCATGGAGCTTTTTATCAGGCAAGCGAATACGAAGAATCCTTACTCATTCGTAAAACGCAATTTGCAGATGGAGCAGAACCTTCAGGAAATGCAATACATGCAGAAAATCTCTTGCGTCTTTACCAAATCACTGCGAGCCGCGATTTTTTAGAACAAGCAGAAGACATTTTAAAAGCTTCGGAAAAGTATATTTCCACTTATCCCCTTGGCTATTGCTACAACCTCGTGGCATTGGAGCGCTATTTTGACAAAAATAAAGCGCTCGTCGTTATTTTAAAAAGTCCTGATCCCCAAGAAAATGAAGAAATTACAAATGCAATTATTCAAAAAGTTCTTCCGCACTTTTCCTTCGTCATGCTCGATCCCGCCCAAGCAAAAAGTGCAAAGTTTGTTCCATCATTTGCCCAATACGAAGCAAAAGATGGACTTGCAACCATGTATATTTGCAAAGAAGGGGTATGCCTTCCACCCGTTGTCGGTAAAACAAATATTGTCGATTCAATAACAAATTTTTAAAATCAATCGAAACAGTTATTCCATTTTATTTGAATTTATATTATTCTTTCTAAATTGAATGTTTTTATTTAGAACATTCGCTATTAATTTTAACCACAGAGGCTTTAGCGATCCTGAGAATAATAAAATAAATAATGTAATTTTAATAATTAGTATTGTTTTCTCTCTGTCATTCCACGGAAAAAATACTATTAAGAAACAATAAATATGGAACCAAATTACGTAATAGAATTCAAAAAACTTGTTACTTCAATCGCGATCTTAAATCAAACTTCAGGATATAACTTTGACGTTGCATTATCTTTAAATCCCAGCGTACAATCTGATTACGACATTAATAAAAATGTTCTAAAAAAAATTGGCGATCTTTTCA
>JBDHQC010000024.1:0-15672 GCA_039806815.1 Parachlamydiales bacterium | reverse complement strand
ATCTTCCTTTTTTCCCTTTCCATTTGAATCGCGCGAAAATTCTTTTGACCAACCATGGAAAGGTTGAATGGCAACAGGAGTTTTTTTACTTCTCGTATCGTCAAAGAGCGTTCCTACAAGACATGTATCGTTTGAAATTTTTTCAGTTCCTTCTAAAATAAGAAGATGTCCTGGCAAATCCCCTCGAATATATGCATCGAGTTGTTCTGAAGTTGATATTTTTTCCCAACCATCACCTTTGAATAACAGCCAATCATCTACATTCAGAGTAGTTCTTTTTCCTGCAATTGTGACGATCCATTCTTTTTTCGATCGTGCGCCAACAAGGCGTATGTTAAATCGAGAAGGATCGAATTCCGGTTTGTGACTTTTTGGCAAATCATAAGAGATCTTGAATTTTCCATCGGGTGACCATATGTCAAAACTTAAGACCTTATCGTCAATTTTTCGTACGACCAAAACGGAGAGTTTACGAGTATCTTCGTCAGGATCAACGACGTGCCACTTTGAATCTTCAAATATAAGACACGATCCTTCTGTTACGTAGCAATAGTAGTTGGAATCTCCATCAAAAAATTGCAAACGTTCCTTATCAGTGTACTCTTCATATTCATCAATGCCGACTTCGTTTAGAAACTCATCTTTTCCAAACCACTGGGCTTTTTGCTTTAATAAAAGCGATGCATCAACTCGCACGTCATCAATAAACCAATTTTCAATGCCAACGCGGGGCATTGCATTTTGTGATTCATCGAGAATAAAATGATGCAAATGGTCGGGTTTATCTACGACTTGTTTTTTTTCATCGTGCATGAACAAAGAAACGGAGAGTTTATTACCAGAAGGGGAAAAAATCGCCCAAAGAGGGGTAGTATTTCCATCTTTTGCGATTAGCCAGCGATTTACAATTGCAGGATCTTGCGTTAAATACACAGGCTCATCACTTCTGACAAAATAGACATCTTGCGTTCCTTTTATCCCAATAAAGAGCAATTTTTTGTCAAATGGTGCATCGGGACGACGATTTATTCCGTAGAAAAACAAAAGATTTCTCAAATCGGGAAGTTCAAAAGAGACTTGTGCCTTTTGAAGAGTATAAAAAGGTGAAGAAAAGAGGGTGTCGAGATCTATTTTTTGATCAAAACTTTTCCCTTTAAGTTTACAATTCAACGAACCTTCTTCAGATGGAAGATCTTGTATTTCGAATAACGAAGTAAGGAGAATGATCAAAAGTATGATGAAGGAAATTCCTAAAACAAGGTTGATGAATCGAAGGTGTACAGGTCGTAACATCATAGGCGGTATATATTTTTATTTGCTATGGATCGACACCATATCAGATTTTCGAATATCGCGTCACTGTTTTAGCTTCATCTTCAATTTTTGGTTTTTCTTTTATGTAGAAAAAAGAACTATTGAAAGATAAAACGAAAGAAGGATATAAAAAAGTTAGTATAAAATATTTCAATTATGAGGAGAGTTTATTATGACTCCAGAAAATCCAAATGAAAAAAAACCAACGGAAGAAAATACAAATCCATTTTCGAGTAAAGAAAGCTTTGTCAATTTTGTCATAAATCACAAGTGGGATGTTTTTGCCTACATCATCATTATCATTGGATTGATAACGATGCTCTACAATGAAATCACCGGAGGATTTTTAGTTGGCATCATAATGGGGATCTATTTTTCTGAGCAACTTCGCCTACAAGGAACCTATTTTAAGGAATTTCTCGATAAAGAGGGAATATTTCGAGGCTTTATAGTCGTAGCAGCATTCATTGCACTTCTCATTATGGCATTAGGGCTTGTAATTGGAGCAGTAGTAGGGGCGTTTATCCGACCCTATCTTGGCAAGCTCGTCTCTTCGCCATTTGAAAAGAAATAGAGAGTTAACAGTTCAGATGGTACTATGTTAAAAAATACATGGTGCCATGAGTTATATTGACATTGAACTCTTGAGAAATTGGTTTTTAGAAACCAAACGAGATTTTCCTTGGAGAAAGAGTTTAGATCCTTATAGGGTTTTCATTTCAGAAGTCATGCTCCAGCAAACGCAAGCAAGTCGCGTGCTTCTTTATTTTGAAAAATGGATGGAACTTTTTCCAACTATTTTTGCCCTTGCACAAGCTCAAGAAAAAGACGTTATCAAAGCTTGGGAAGGACTTGGGTATTATTCAAGAGCAAGAGCGCTTCACAAAGCTTCAAAAACCATCGTCGAAAACCATCAAGGAAAAATTCCCGATACAAAAGAAGAACTCCTCAAGATCCAAGGGATCGGCGAATACACAAGTTCTGCTATTTTGAGTTTTGGATTTCATCAAAAAAAAGCGCCAGTTGACGCAAACGTCATGCGTCTTTTTTGTCGCTATTTTCAAATCTCTGAAGATGCAACGAAGCAAAAAACAAAGGAGCTGGTACAAAAGCTTGCCTTCGCAGAACTTCCAAACAAAAAGCCTTGGGAAATAGCAGAAAGCTTTATCGAGCTTGGAGCAACAGTATGTAAGCCAAAAAACCCAAATTGCCTTATCTGTCCTTTACAGGAAGGATGTAAATCATATTCTCAGTTAACGCAAAATGACTATCCAAAATCGAGCAAAAAAACAATTTATGAAAAGCTTGTGCGTTCTGTTTGTATAATCATTTTCGAAAACTCTGTACTCGTTCAAAAAGTCGCAAAAGATAAACCCTGCTCTGGACTTTATGAATTTTTCTACTTTAATGATAAACTATCCCCTGAAGATGCTCAAAAAAAACTACTCGATGAATTTGGCATTCAAACAACATATTCAAATAGTTTCGCAAGTGTAGATCAATCTTTTACAAGGTTTCGTGTAAAACTCTATCCGCATCTTTTTTTTGCTTTAGAAAACTCTTGTATCGAACATCATGAATGGCATTTAATGGAATCTATCAAGTCGTTACCATTTTCTTCTGGCCATAAAAAAATACTTAATATGTTGTCATGGTAAAATTTAACATTCATTGCCCTCATTTCAGTACGTGTTCAGGGTGCATATATAATGACATAAAGACTGATCCCCGCATATTCAAGAAGGCAAAAACATATCTTGAAAAGGTGCTAAAAAAAACCATTACCTTGGAAAAGTCAGATGCAAGGTTCTGGCGAAAAAGAGCAAAACTTGCCGTTCGATATAATCCAAACGACCAAAAAAAGCCGCTCATAGGTCTTTTTGAAAAAGGATCTCATCGAGTAATTCCAATCCCTCAATGCCAAATCCATGATCCAGAGATTAATAACGCTGTGAGTGCGATACGCCATGAATTTGAAAATCAAAACCTAACATTTTATGATGAAACATCTCATACAGGAGATCTACGATACATTCAACTCGTTGTAGAACGCACGACAAATACAGTACTTGTTTGTTTTGTTTTTTCTTTTGATAGCACAAGTGAAAAAAAAGACTCTTGGGAATGCTTTGCAAAAGAGCTTTTTGATAAAGGAAATTTTCATTCAATATGGTTCAACTACCAACCAAAGAAGACAAATGTAATTTTTGGACCTATTACTGAGCACATAATTGGAAAAGAAGATATTTGGGAAAACATTTGTAATACCGAAATTGCTTTTGGACCTGTTCATTTTGGCCAGGCAAATCTCGAGATGTTTGAAAAGTTGATTGAAACAATTCGAGAACACATACCAAAAAATAAAAATGTACTCGAGCTCTATGCAGGATCTGGATCGATAGGACTTTCGATTGTAGATCTTTGCAAATCTGTGACGCTTTTTGAAAAAGATCCAAGTGCCCTTGAATTGTTCTTAAAGTCAAAAGGACGATTAAAATCTCAATTGCAAGAACGAATTTCTTATCACATAGATGTTTCAGAAAATGCTTCTGACTACATTAACAATGCCCAAATCGTCATAGTTGATCCACCAAGAAAAGGCCTTTCTAAAGAAGTAATAACATCTTTAGTTACATCAAAAAGTGTCCAAGAGCTTATTTACATTTCTTGCGACTATGAAACCTTTGAACGAGATGCAAGGCAGCTTTGGAAGGAAAAGGAAGGCTTTGTTTTAGAAAAAGCATTTTGCTACCTCTTTTTCCCAGGGTCTTGCCACATCGAAACGTTAGGGTTTTTTAGAAGGAAAAAGTAGTATCATGAAAAGCTTATCTTTTCTAACACAAGATCAAACCAGTTGTCATTGTGCAGCATTTTTCCTAACTGATCTGCTGCCAAATCGTATTTTTTTAATAACTTTTGTGTTTCTCGGCTATTTTTAGCTCCAAAGAATGGTTTTTTTATCCACATTGGCGGTAAAAGATCTCTTTCAGAAATAGGCATTTCGTTTTGAATGATCCATTCCCACTCTTCTTCTAGAGAAGAAAACCCTTGACTTACTTTCATATATTCAACTTCATAAGGCACTTCAATTGTAGTACGGGGTATTTTCATGTTTTGTGTTAGCTGTGAAAGAAGATCCTCCGGTAACATAAGCGTTGTCCAAAGATACGAATGCTTGTTCAATGTAAGGCCAATTGAGAAATAACGCGAATAAAAACGTCCATTTTCTTTGCCATAGCCAAAAAGTAAAGCTAGATGTTCCATCGCAGCAATATCTGTATCACAAAAAATAAGTTCTTCATTTGGATCCACCTTGAGCTTGTGGAAAGCCTTTAGATCAATCAAAATAGCACTATAAGGACCATTACTATCCTCATGAGTTCTCAAAGAAAACCGTTTCGATTTTGCAAAAAGAATTTTCAGATATTCGATCATTCTTCTTTTTTTACTTGGATCATCAATAAATTCAGGTTGTGAAAATTCTTCAAGTGCCATTGGTTTTGCCCCTATTAACACAAAACCAAAATCTGAAGATAAGATTTCACGAAAATATTTGAGAAAAAAATCTCTCTCTTCTGAAACAACTGAATTTATAGGAAATTCTTCTTTTGCAAATGTTTGCGAATGAATTCCGAAAGAAATTAAAATAACGATATAAAAAATTGAATAATATCTATTCATTCGACTTACAATTTGCTTTTTATAGAAATACTTCACTTTTAAAATTAGATAACAGTTACTCACTTTATTCAATGATACATATGAAAAAGTGAGTAACTCGCGAGATATAATTAGATTCCCTCAATACTATTTTTTATGTCTTTTCGAAGATGATTCCTTTCTACAATGTACTTCTTCATAATGTCTATTTCGATCTTCCCAAGAACTTCCATGGTATTTACAGTTTCTTTCTGGACACCAGTTATCTTTTGATGAAAATAGTTCATTTGAGTAAACGAAATAGCCTTGTTTATCTGTTTCAAGTTTAGCTGCTCTAAACTGACCTTGAGATAGGTCCACAATTATGTAATTGCCCTGAAGTGCAATTTGTTCAGGATGAACATATATTTTTTGTCCTCGTTCAGATCTAGATTCAGCATTCATAGAAGCAATAGAAATCACTCCACAAGCGAGTAGAATTGAAAAAATAGTAGATTTCATTTTTTTCCCTTTCAGTTGGTTTTAGAATTTTTTTGTTACCGCAAAGGCAGTTAAATACTTAAAAGTTTAAATATCAACATCAAAGAAAAAATTGATACCGAACCTGGAATAGAACAGAAATTATTGAAATTTATACAGTAACAAGATTACATCGTTTTTTCTTGTCTAAATTCATGTATTTTGTTAGGTTACCTTTTTTACTAAGGAAATAACTGAAGTGCAGATCAAGTTAAAAGAGATAGCAGATATTCGAACGGGATACACATTTCGCAATGCTATAAATAAAAAACAACACGGAGATTTTCTTCTGATCCAAATGAGCGACCTTGATGCTCTTAACGAGAGCAAAATAGATGGAATCAAATCTATCAATATGAAAATTCGCTCAGCTGAATGGACACTTAAAGAAGGAGATATCCTTATCAAGTCAAGAGGAACAGATTTTATTCCTGTCACTGTTCAAAAAGAACTTCATGGAGCAGTTTTTGCATATCCGTTGTTAAGACTTCGACTTAATAGAAAGTTTGCCATACCTGAATTCATTGCATGGCAAATGTGCCAACCAAAAATTCAAAGACAGCTTCATCGTGCATCATCGGGAACTTCTGTACAAATGCTCAATTTACAAAATCTCAAAGATCTGGAGCTGAATCTTCCCTCAATGGATCAACAACATAAAATACAAGAGATAGTGGGCCTCATGAAATATGAGGAGAAATTATTAGGGCTATTAACTGCTAAAAGAAAGCTATTTATTTGCAGCTCTATCAGAAGATCGAAGTGAAATGGCAAATTAGTACGGATAGACACTAAAATATAACGGAGTGAGAAAATGGACCTGAAAATCAGTCAAAGTCAAATCAATTCTGCGGCTTGGGCTGCCTGTGATACCTTTCGCGGTGTTATTGATCCAACTCAATATAAAGATTACATCCTAGTCACACTCTTTCTTAAGTATATATCTGATGTGTGGAGAGATCACTACGAAGCCTATCGAAAACAATACGATAATGACGAAGAACGGATACGCCGAAAATTAGATAGAGAGCGCTTCGTATTACCAAAAGGAGCAAGTTTCTATGATCTTTATGAGAACAGGAATGCGGGCGATCTTGGGGATCTTATTAACAAAGCTCTCGATGCAATAGAAAGCCATAATAAAGCAAAACTTGAAGGTGTTTTTCGAAATATTGATTTTAACTCTGAATCTAGCCTCGGAAAGACCAAAGATCGAAATCGAAGGTTAAAGCTCTTGTTAGAGGATTTTGCAAAACCGGAATTAGACATGAGACCAAGTCGTGTATCGGAAGATGTTATCGGAAACACATATATTTATCTCATCGAAAAATTTGCTTCTGATGCAGGGAAAAAAGCAGGTGAGTTTTACACGCCCTATGCAGTTTCAACCCTTCTTGCAAAACTTGCAAAACCAAAAGAAGGCGATAAAATTTGCGACCCTGCTTGTGGCTCTGGCGGGCTTCTTGTGCAAGCTGCACGCGAAGTAAAAAGTCAAAATTATGCTCTTTATGGAATGGAAGTTAATGGAAGCACCTGGGCACTTGCTCGAATGAACATGTTTTTGAATGGCTGTGATAGTGCTCGAATTGAATGGTGTAACACACTCACAAATCCAGAGCTTAAAGATCAAAATCGCCTTATGAAATTTAATATCGTCGTTGCAAATCCACCTTTCTCTCTTGACAAATGGGGAGCTGAAGAAGCTCAAAGCGATACATTTAATCGCTTTTGGCGTGGAATCCCACCAAAAAGTAAGGGAGACTACGCATTCATAAGTCATATGATAGAAGCAGCTTTTGCTAAAGAAGGTCGTATTGCTGTTGTTGTGCCACATGGGGTTCTTTTCCGTGGTGGAGCAGAAGGCAAGATTCGACAAAAGCTCATTGAAGAAAACCTTTTAGATGCTGTAGTGGGCTTACCTGAAAAACTTTTTCCGACTACAGGTATTCCTGTAGCAATTTTAGTTTTTGATCGTTCTCGTGAGCAAGGTGGTAAAAATGAAAACCGAAAAAGTGTTCTTTTCATCGATGCAAGTCAGGAATATGAAGCAGAGAAAAATCAAAATGTATTGTCAGAAGCCCATATAGAAAAAATTATGAATGCTTTTGAAAAACGAGAAGAAATTCCAAAATTTTCTTATTTAGCATCGTTTGAAGAATTACAAGAAAATGATTTCAATCTCAATATAACCCGTTATGTAGATACATTTGAAGAAGAAGAGGAAATTGATGTCATGGCGCTTCAAAATGAAATTGAAGCTTTAGAAGCAGAGTTAACACAAGTTCGATCTAAAATGACTTCAATTCTCAAGGAGATCAACCAATGACAAATAATCTAGTTGAAACAACTCATCATCAAACCTTTGAATCTCTTAAGCAAGAAGAAGATGGCTGTGAATTTTGGAGTGCTCGCAAACTATCCAAATCTCTTGAATATTATGAATATCGAAATTTCCTTCCAGTCATTGAAAAAGCAAAAGAAGCCTGTAAAAATAGCGGACACAACATCCTCGATCATTTCGTTGACTTCCACGATATGATTGAAATTGGCAAAGGAGGGCAACGACAAGTCACTGATGTAAAATTATCCCGGTATGCGTGCTATTTGATCGTTCAAAATGGAGATCCTGCAAAACCCGTTATAGCAAATGGTCAAACTTACTTTGCAATCCAAACTCGTAGGCAGGAACTTACCGATAATCAAGCATTTCAACAACTTAAAGAAGATGAAAAACGCCTTTTTCTCAGAAATGAAGTTCGGGAACATAACAAACAGTTAGTCGAAACAGCTCAACAGGCTGGTGTTGAAACGAATTTAGATTTTGCCGTATTTCAAAACCATGGCTACAAAGGCCTTTATGGGGGACTAGATGCCAAAGGCATACACCAACATAAAGGATTAAAAAAGAACCAGAAGATTTTAGATCATATGGGAAGCACTGAACTTGCTGCAAACCTCTTTAGAGCCACGCAAACAGAAGAAAAGCTTCGTCGAGAGAAAATCCAAGGTAAAAACAAAGCGAATCAAACTCATTACGAAGTAGGTTTGAAAGTGCGCCAAACTATCAAGGAATTGGGCGGTACTATGCCGGAAGACTTACCAGTAGCTGAAAAAGGGATAGGTCAACTGGAAAAAGAATTGAACAAAGGAGTTATAGACTATGATTCAAGGGATTGAATAATGCACAAAGAACCTTATGTCAAGCTCAAAGAAATCCTAGAAAGTGTGATTCAGAATGGGTATTCTCCTTTGCCTGTAAGTGAAGAAACGGGAAGATGGGTACTTGGATTGGGAGCACTGACTCCCTCAGGTATGGATCTTTCGCAAAAAAAAGCAGTTGCTCTTGAAGATTCGAAGTTTCCCTATAAATTGCTCCAAAAAGGTGATTTTCTTGTAAGCCGTTCAAATACACGTGAGAAGGTAGGACAAGCAAGTTTGTATAAAGGCGGATTAAGTAACTGCATTTATCCTGATTTAATGATGAAGTTTCGAATTAATAAATCATTAGCATCAATTGATTATATAGATCATTATCTTAGATCTTCATTTGCTCAAAATCATCTTGCTTTTAAAGCAGCAGGTTCTAATAGAAGCATGGTCAAGATTACCAAATCTATTTTGGAAGAACTACCTATTTATCTACCTCCTCTTGACGAGCAAAAATCCATAGCGGCTATCCTCTCAACCTGGGACGAAGTGATTGAGAAAACTGAGCGATTAATTGAGTTAAAGGAAGAATATTTTCAATGGCTTACAACCCAGATATTTTTAAAAAATCCAGAAATTATAAATTGGAATTATTCAACACTTAATAATCTAGTAAAAGTGAAAAAGGGTGAACAGCTTAATCGAACTGAACTTGACAAAGAGGGGATTTATCCTGCTTGGAATGGAGGAATAACACCTTCAGGTTATACAGATGTTTGGAATACCGAAGAAAATACGGTAACAATAAGTGAGGGGGGTAACTCATGTGGGTTTATAAATTATAGCAAAAAGAAATTTTGGTGCGGTGGACACTGTTATTCGCTGATAAATGTAAGTAATAAGATTTGTCCTGAGTTTTTGTATTTTAATTTGAAAACTCAAGAAAAACGAATTAAGCGCCTCCGTGTTGGTTCAGGCCTTCCCAATATTCAGAAAGGGGATATTGAAAAATTTGAAATCGCATATCCCAACTTAGAAGAACAAAATATTATTTCCCACAAGCTTAATACCATTCTCAACGAAATAACGTTGATTAGGCAATTATTTAACCTCTATAGACAACAAAAACAAGCCTTAATGCAAAAACTCCTCACAGGAAAGTGGCGAGTCAAATTCAATGAAGAGAAATAGATATGAGTGGTTTTAGATTTAATGAAAAACATCTTAGTCAAATTCCAGCCCTTCAGACGCTAATCAAGCTTGGCTATACCTACATTTCACCAACGCAAGCATTCAAGCATCGTGGAGGAAAGCTGAGCAATGTGCTTTTAGAAGATATTTTAGAAAAACAACTTCGCAAGCTAAATCGTATTTTTTATCAAGATAAGGAATATGCATTTTCTGATGAAAATATCCGCAGTGCAATAGAGAAATTGCATCGTCTCTCTCATGACACTGTGATCAATGCGAATAAAGAAATTTATGATCTCATAACTCTTCCACTTTCTTTGACACAAACGATTAATGGGAACACACGAAGCTTTGACCTTTTTTATATCGATTGGAAGAATTGGCAAAATAACGTCTTTCATTGTACTGCTGAATATGCTGTAGAGATGAGAGGAAGCAACAAAACCACACGACCGGATATTGTTCTCTTTGTCAATGGTATTCCATTAGCTGTTATCGAGTGCAAATCCCCTAAAGAAGACATCAAGCATGCAATTTCTCAACACTTACGAAATCAAGGACGGGAATATTTGCCTCACCTCTTTGCATTCGGACAAGTCCTTTTGGCTACCAATAAAAATCAATGTAAATATGCTACAACGGGCACTGCAGCAAAGTTCTGGGCAATTTGGAAAGAGAAAATATATACAGATAATGAAATTCAGTCTTCTTTGATGCGTCCTTTAAATAATTCTGAGAAAGAGTCATTGTATACAGATAGTTTTGCAAAAGACCGTGGCTTCTTTGAAAATCTGGAAAAAGAAAATATACAATCGTTAACGGAGCAAGACCGTGCTCTATTCAGTCTTTGTAGACCAGAGCGCCTTTTGGATTTGAGTTATCGTTATACTGTTTTTGATGGCCAAGAAAAGAAAATTGCACGTTATAATCAATACTTTGTGGTTCAATCAACTCTTGAACGCGTAATACAGTATGGGCCCGATGGAATTCGTAGAGGTGGAATTACTTGGCAAACTCAAGGTTCTGGAAAATCCCTTACAATGGTGATGTTAGCAAGAAATTTAGCTCTCGATTCTGCGATCCAAAATCCCCGCATTATCCTTGTTACTGACCGTGACGACTTAGACAAACAATTAAAAAACACGTTCTTAGCTTGTGGACTTGAACCACAAAGAGCAACAACAGGTACCCATCTTAGGGAAATGATTACCGAAAAGAAATCTGGAATTATTACTACCTTGATACATAAATTTGACAAGGCTTTAAACGGAAAAACCATCGTTGATGACTCTTCGGATATCTTTGTTCTTGTCGATGAAAGCCACCGCTCTAATTTCGGTTCCTTTGCAGCACGTATGCGTCAAATGTTGCCAAATGCTTGCTATATTGGATTCACGGGTACGCCTTTGACAAAAAATGACAAAAACAACTTTGCACGCTTTGGGCAACTCATCGAACCTTATTACTCAATCAAACAGGCTGTTGAAGATGAAGTTGTCGTTCCTCTTCTTTATGAAGGAAGAAGAGTAGAACTTTCTCAAAATAAGGAAGCAATGGATCTGTGGTTTGAAAGACATACACATGGACTTTCTGAAAATGTAATTATAGATCTAAAACGAAAGTATGCAAATGCTGAGAAGTTGAACGTTTCAGAATGCGTCATTTACGAAAGAGCTTATGATATTAGCGTCCATTATCAAAGGAATTGGCAAGGAAAAGGTTTTAAGGCACAACTTGTAGCACCAAATAAGGAAGCCGCAATTCGCTATCATATGTATTTAAAAGAAATTGGGTATGTGACTTCTGAAGTGATTATTTCTCCTCCAGATATGCGAGAAGGATATGAAGAAATCGATGAAGCCCCCTCTTCATTAGTTTTACCTTTCTGGGAAAAAATGATGAAACAGCATGGAACTGAAGAAGAATACAATCGCAACATCATTGAACGCTTTAAATCACGAGAAGCCCCTGAAATACTTATCGTGGTTGATAAACTCCTTACAGGATTTGACGTTCCTCGCAACACCATTCTTTATCTCTGCAGAACCTTACGAGAACACACATTGCTTCAAGCAATCGCACGCGTAAATCGTTTGTTTGAAGAAAAGGAATCTGATTTCGAAGGACAGAGCTCTAAGAAAGATTTTGGTTACATTATCGATTATGTAAGCATCTTAGGCGAACTTGATAAAGCCATGTCAATGTATGCAGAAGCCGAATTAGTAGGATTTGATCCTTCTGATTTAGAAGGAATGCTTACAAAAATTCAAGTTGAGATTGAAAAACTCCCTCAACGCCATTCAGATCTTTTAGATGTGTTTAACAAAGTTGAAAATCAATTGGATGTAGAAGAGTATGAACTATTACTTGGTAATGAAGCTATACGAGATGAATTTTATGACAGACTAAAAAATTTCAGTAAAACATTTGCTATAGCGATTTCAAGCGAAAAGTTTGTATCCGAAATCCCTCATGAAATTCTTCAAAGGTATCGTCAAGACCTTAGACGGTTTGAAAATCTGAAAGATTCTGTAAGACTTCGTTACGCTGAACCTATTAGATTTGGCGATTATGACCCAAAGATTCGAAAACTTCTCGATACTCATATCCAAGCAAATGGCGTGACAAAGCTCAACGAACCCTTAAACATCTTCGATAATGCTTCTTTTAACGAAGTTAAGAATGGTCAAGGAGTAAACAGCAAAAAAAGCATCGCTGCTCGTGCTGATATGATTGCTCATGCAACAAAAAAGGTAATAACTGAAAAAATCGAAGAAGATCCTATCTTCTACGAGAAGTTTTCTCGTCTAATTCAAGAAGCTATCGAAAGGTACCGCCTAAAAAGCATCAGCGACCTTGAATATCTCAATACTGTTTCTTTGTACCGAGATGAGATTGTTGAAAAACGAAGGGAGAATGTTCCTGACGCTCTAAAGGGTAACGATGAAGCATTATCGTATTACGATATGGCAAAAGAATTGATTTTGAAAAACCGTTCTGATGTACCTACTTGCGAGGATGCATGTATTTACATTGCAAAATCTGCACATGAAAGCTTAAATCGTCACCGAAAGGTAAACTTTTGGCATGATATTGACGCTCAGAATAATGTTAGAAATGAAATTGACGATATCTTGTATGACAAAGTTCGCAAAGAGCACGGAATAAATCTTTCTGAAATAGAAATGGATTCTCTAATTGAAAGTTTAATGAAAATTGCAAAATCAAGGACAGACCATTGATGCAAATGCAACATGTAGTTAAATATGGGAATATTGTTATAGAATTTACCTTGCAAGTGAGTGATCGCAGGACTGTAGCTATATCAGTTCAACCCGATTGCGAGGTGATAGTAAAGGCACCAAAAGGTGCGAACCTCTTAAGAGTTCAAGAGCTTGTTCATAAGCGTGCTCGATGGATTCAAAAGCAAAAGCAGTATTTTCAGCAATTTTTCCCACGAACACCGGTAAGAAATTATGTAGGAGGTGAAACACATCTCTATCTTGGTCGCCAATATCTCATTAAGCTAATAACAGCCGATAAGCCTTTTTTAAAACTGTGTGGAAGGCATTTAATCATTCAGCATCCCGATGTAACTTCGCCACACAATATAGAAAAAATTCTTTATGCCTGGTATAAAAGTCGAGCAGAACAATTATTTCGAGAACGTTTTGAGTTTTGTTTTTCGAACTTTTCTAAAAAATGTGCAGTCGAAGTTCCCAAGTTGCATATACGGAAAATGAAATCACGTTGGGGAAGTTATGCTCTATCTGGGAGGATGACATTAAATCTAGAACTTATCAAAGCATCCATAGATTGCATTGATTACGTCATTACTCATGAGCTCTGTCATACCGTTCATCCAAACCATGGACCTGGATTTTACAAGCTTCTTAAAAGTGTATTGCCTGACTATGCAATCAAAAAATCAAAGTTAGAACAGAGCCTAGCGTAAAAGTGTAGAAAGAATCAATCCCATCTCTCTTCCACAGCCTATCGCACATTTTATTTTTTTGGTCCAGAGATCCCAAAGCTAATTACCAACCAAAGAGGGGGATACAAAACGGATAAAATCGTAAAATCACGTGCAACTTTTGAATGTTTTTGAAGATTGACTCGGACAGCTGGCTCTTGGAAGGAGACGATATAGGTGTTGAATAATACCATTATTTCCGACTTCCAATGAAAGTATTTTTCCTAAGTTTACTTTGACATCCCAACCATCAACGCAATAATTTAGATCTGACAAAGTGCGATCAAAGATTCCCATGCGTTGTTGAAGCACTTGTGGATTATCCTTTGTTATTCCAATGACGTTTGTTAACACTCCTTTGGCTGTTTTATTCCCTAGGTAAGTATAGTGAATGAGTTCTCCGTCGCAAAGGTCACTTGTTTCCTTTAAAGGTGTATTATTTGGAGTGTATCTAAATATCTCATTTATAAGATCTCTTCTTGAATTAACATTGGGGAATGAACGTTTTACTTCCTTCATATCAATATTCGGAGAATGGCGGAGATAGTAATAAAATTGCTGTTCACTAAGTCTAAAGAATACTAGATTATGTCCTTCGGAATAAAGTCGATGCCATAATGCCATTATGCTGTCATAGCAAATTTTCCTTTTTTCCCATTGAGCATCTGATTTGGCAAAAGGCAATGAAGTCAAAAAAGCCCACGCGATTTCAAATGACAATGAATCCATGTAGTTATTTGATGAGACAAGATCTCTATAAAATAATAACGTATTCTCAACTAAGGGTCGTGCTTCTATGCAGGTATGCGAAACAGCGTTATCTATATTTTTGAGTAACGCTTCTTTTTGCAATGCTGTTAGTTCAAATATTGCCTCTTGCGCAGTGATAAAATATCTTCCTAGTGCCTCTTGAAAACCCAAACGATCAATTAGATTTTGGCCAGCTATACGAGTTTTCCAAATCGGTGTTTTTGCGATTTGGGTCATTATTTTTCCCAAGTCGGCAGCTTCTAAAAGTTGCGACCAAGTAAAGAGCACAGGAGAATTGTCACTTAAAAGACCAGGCTCTTCTCGATCCAGAAATACCGAAAAATTTTTCCAATTTTCGAATTTTCTGGTAATCCAACGAAAGACGCTTGTATCAATATAGATTAAAGGTTGATGCATCATAAGATTTTTAGTACATACATACTAACGTTTGTATTCTACCTTATGTAAATCAGTGGTTTATTCACAACTCCTTGTGAGAAAAAATCTGGGTGAGAGGATTCGAACCTCCGACCACTTGCACCCCATGCAAGTGCGCTAGCCAAGCTGCGCTACACCCAGGCAAGATCAGATAGACTGAAGACCTTCAAAAGAAAATTCAGATTTTTTGAATTCTCGAATAGCAATTTTTGCACATTCTTCAATGATTTTTTCAAGAGAATCTTGCGCAGGGTCGATATTACAGCTCGAAAGATCGACCTGAATCGAAGCACTAAACGCCATGCCCCCGCGGATTCCTTTGACTTTAAAATTAGCAAATAAGCCATCTTTTCTGCGAGTAACGTTGATAAATCGAACGAGATTGTTTTCGGCAAGGTTTTTCATGAAGCGATATTTCCTTTCAAAAAGCAATAATAGTAGCGGCATTAAGAGTTTGTCGTCAATTTAAAACCCGATTGGTTACCAATTCGCACCTATTGACTTGCTACGAAAAGTCATCTACAATGATTTGAACCTCGGCAATAGAAAGTAAAAATTAGATAAGGAATACTTATAAAATGCAAAATCAAACTTGTCCCACACTTTCTTTTATCCTTCCCGGAACTTGGCACGAGCTTCTTGAACATGAGCTAATAGAACCCTATATGCTTGAACTATCG